>JBEKGQ010000030.1:0-19312 GCA_050012715.1 Polyangiaceae bacterium | reverse complement strand
TTCAGCGTGGTCGAGAGCTGCACCCCGGCGTCACCGAGGGTCACGTCGGCCGAAGCGCCGTCGAGATCTCCCGCGAAGTCGATGACGTCGGCGCCGAAGGCCTCGGCCAGGTTGCGCAGCGAGGTCACCCCGAGGCGCGCGCCGAGGACGCTGCCGAGGATCGCGCCGAGGAGGCGCTTCTGATCGGCGATGGTCGACTGCAGCGGCTTCATGCGCACCTCGACGTGGAGGTCGCCGGTCGCCGGGCCGCGCGTCGCGGTGCGGGTCAGCCAGGGGCCGAGCTCCGCGACGGCCTTCGCGGTGAGGCCGCACACGAGGCGCACCGGCGCGTCACCGAACGCGGGGGCGAGCTCGCACGTGCGCGCGCTGTCGCCGCCGCCGTGCTTGTCGTCGTCGCGGTCCTCGTCGGCGCCCTCGTGCTGGGGCTTGCCGAGGCCCTGGATGGCGATGACGCCGTTCTCGCCGGGCACGAGCTTGTAGCGCTCGGCGAGGGAGGCCTTCGCCTTCTCGGGATCCTTCACCGCGGCGGAGAGCGCGGTGAGGTCCTTCATGTTCGCGCCGGTGCCGGTGACGGCCACCGCGAAGTCGATGGGCTGGTCGAGATCGACGAGGGGGCCGACCGCCTCGCTCGTGAGGATCTCGGTGACCTGCTCGGACTGCGGCATGGGCAGCTTCGTCCACCCGTGGACCGTCGCCAGCGACGCGGACAGCTTGCCGAAGCGCGCGCTGACGACGAGCGTCGCCGGCTCGGGGACGGCCGAGACGTCGGCCGGCGGCGGGGGGGGCGGAGGAGGCGTCGGCGCCGGGACCGCGGGGACCTGCGGCGGGGGGGCACTCCCTCCGCATGCAGCGAGCGTGGCGAGCGTGACGGCCGCGAGGCAAGCGCGAGCGAGCGTTCTGTGCATGTTCGGCGCCGCAAGCATACGCGAGCCGACTTATCAATCTAGTGCCCCTTCGTGGAGCGGTGTACGGCTTGCGGCCTTCGCCATGAGCGCCGCTGCCGCACGCCTCAACCCCGCTCAGCGCGATGCGGTCGAGCACGGCGACGGCCCGGTGCTCGTGCTCGCCGGCGCCGGGTCGGGCAAGACGCGCGTCATCACGCACCGCATCGTGCGCCTCGTCGAGCGCGGCGTCCCGCCGGCCGCCATCGTGGCGCTCACCTTCACGAACAAGGCCGCGGGCGAGATGCGCGAGCGCGTGGGCAAGATGCTCGGCAAAGGCGCGGCGAGCACGGCGCGCGCCTTGACCGTGAGCACGTTCCACTCGTTCGGCCTCGGGGTGCTCCAGCGCGAGCGGAGCTCGGTGGGGGGTACGTTCACCATCTTCGATCAGGGCGACACGACCTCGCTCGTGAAGCAGCTCCTGCGCGCGGCGGGCGCCGATCGGTCGTACGACGCGCAGGCCGTTCTCGGGCGCATCTCGAACGCGAAGAACGCCTTCCTGTCGACCGCGGAGCTGCCGGACAAGGAGGGCGACGCGTACGACGAGATCACGCGCGCGATCTTCCCGCGGTACGAGGCGGCGCTGCGGCAGTACAAGGCGTTCGACTTCGACGACCTCGTGTGCGCGGTGGCGAAGCTCTGGCAGGCGGACGAGGCGGTGCGCGCACGCTGGCAGGAGAAGTACCTCTACGTGCTGGTCGACGAGTACCAGGACACGAACCGCGCCCAGCTCGAGATGCTGCGGCTCCTCTGCGGCGCGCGACGGAACGTGTGCGCGGTGGGGGACGACGACCAGGCCATCTACGGATGGCGCGGGGCGGACGTGCGTAACATCCTCGACTTCGAGGGCCACTTCGCGGGCGCGCGCGTCATCAAGCTCGAGCAGAACTACCGCTCGCGCATGCCGATCCTCTCGGTGGCGAACGCGGTCATCGCGAAGCGCACCGACGCGAAGTGGCGCAAGGTGCTCTTCAGCGACCGCGAGGGCGGCCCCAAGGTGCGCGTCGCCGCCGCCGGGACGCCGGAGATCGAGGCGACCTGGGTCGGCCGTCGGATACGGCAGCTCCTGCGCGAGGAGGGCAAGCGCGCGTCCGACGTGGCGGTGCTCTATCGCTCCAACGGGCAGTCGAAGCTCATCGAGGAGTCGCTGCGCGAGCAGGGCGTGCCGCACCGGGTCGTCGGGGGGACGCAGTTCTTCGAGCGCAAGGAGGTGAAGGACGTCCTCGCGTACATGAAGCTCTGCATGAACCCGAGCGACGAGATCAGCCTGCGACGCGTCATCAACTACCCGGCGCGCGGCATCGGGGAGACGTCCCTCGAGAAGCTGGCGCTCCACGCCGCCCAGCGGCAGTGGTCGCTGTGGCAAGCGGTGGAGCGGGTCGACGCGCTCGACGACGTGGGCGGTCCCGCGCGCGACGGGTGTAGCGCGCTGGCGAAGCTCGTGGCGGACGCGAGGCGGGATCTCTTCGGGGCGAAGGTCGCGCCGAGCGCGGTCGCGCGGAGCATCGTCGAGAGCGTGGGCTTCCGGAGGGAGATCGACGGCGGCTCGCCGAACGTCGGCGCGGCCGGAAAGCGCTGGGCGAACGTGGAGGGCATCCTGGCGACGCTGGCGAGGCGCGAGGCGCGCTCGGGCGCGACGACCGACGGGCTGTCGGCGTTCCTTCACACGCTGACGATGGATGTGGAGAGCGAGGCGGAGGACGCGGGCGACCTCGTCACGCTGTCGACCCTGCACGGGAGCAAGGGCCTCGAGTTCGACGTGGTGTTCCTCATCGGCTGCGAGGAGGGGTACCTGCCCCACGCGCGCACGCTGGACGCGCGGGCGACCGACGACGTGGAGAAGTCGGGAGCGGCGGACATCGAGGAGGAGCGACGCCTCTTCTACGTGGGCGTCACGCGGGCTCGGGACACGCTCGTGCTGTCGCGGGCGAAGTCGCGCGTCCTCCGAGGCAAGGCGGTGCCGCGGACGCCGAGCCGGTTCCTGCTCGACGTGCCGGAGGAGCTGCTCGACGTGGAAGACGTGAAGGAGGAAGCGCCGACCGCGACGGGCGAGGCCGCCGCGAACGTCGAGGCGATCCTCGCAATGCTCGGTGGCCGGTGACTCGTCGAGCTAGGCGCTTCCGAGGGCGCGCTCGACGTCACCGACCACGTCGCTGGCCTCTTCGATGCCGACCGCGAGCCTCACGAGGCCGTCCGCGATGCCGATGGCGGCGCGCTCCTCGGTCGTCATCTCGTAGTAGCTCATCACGGCGGGCTGCTCGACCAGCGACTCGACGCCGCCGAAGCTCGGCCCGATGCGCGCCACCTTCATCGCGTCGACGACGCGGCTCGCCGCGTCGAGCCCGCCCTTCACGACGAAGCTCACGACTCCCCCGAAGCCGCTCATCTGGGCGCGCGCCACGGCGTGGCTCGGGTGGGAGGCGAGGCCCGGGTAGAACACGCGCTCGACGCGCGGGTGTCCTTCGAGCCGCTGGGCGAGCAGGAGCGCGGTCGCGTTCTGGCGCGCGACACGCAGGGCGATTGTCTTGATGCCGCGCCCCACGAGGAACGCGGCGTGGGGGTCGCAGACGCCACCGAGCACGCCGCGGAGGTCGCGGATCATCGAGCAGAGCCCGGCGGTCCCGCACACGACGCCGGCGAGGACGTCGTTGTGGCCGGCGAGGTACTTCGTCGCGCTGTGAACCACCAGGTCGACCCCGAAGCTCGCCGGGCGACAGTTGACCGGCGTGGCGAAGGTCGCGTCGACCATGGTCTTCACCGTGCGGCGCGACTTGCACGCCGCCACGAGCCCCTCCAGATCGATGCACGCGAGGTACGGGTTCGTCGGCGACTCGCTGAGCACGAGCCGCGTCTCTGGGCGCAGCGCCCCGGGGAGGGCCGCGACGTCCCCCGCGTCGAGGAGCGTGTGGGCGACGCCGAAGCGGGCGAGGACGTCGGTCACGAACTCGAGCGTCATGCGATAGCAGTCGCGAAAAAGGACCACGTGCTGCCCGCCGCGCACGAGCGCGAGGAGCCCGGTCGTCACTGCGGCCATCCCGCTGCCGAAGAGCACCGCGTCGTCGGTGCCCTCGAGCGCGGCGAGGCGCTGCTCCACCGCGCGCACGGTGGGGTTGCCGTAGCGCCCGTACTCGCCGCGCTCGGCGTCGGGGTGGCTCCCGGCGGTGAAGGCGGCGATCTCCGCGGTGTCGGCGAAGGTGTACGTCGAGGTCTGCACGAGCGGCATCGGCACCGCGTCGTACGACTTGCGCCGGGCCTCGCCGGCGTGGACGGCGTCGGTCGAGTCGACGTTCTTGCGGTCGGTCATCGCTCAGGTGGCCTCCGGCGCGAGGAACGGGAGCGCCGCTTCGGCCATCGCGCGGCGCGACTTCTTGAAGTAGTGCTCGTACCCCTCGAAGACGCGAAGCTCGGCGCCGAGCCTCGCCGCGAGCGCGCGCCCCTCGTCGACGTCGCAGAACTCGTCCTGGTCCCCGAGGAAGATCAGCGTCGGCCCGGTGAAGCGCGGCCCGTCGTCCCACCGCTCGAAGAAGCGCGTGCTCGGCGCGACGAGCAGGACCCGGTCGACGCCGCCGTCGGCCGCCGCCGCGCGGACTCCCACCCACGAGCCGAAGGAGTGGCCGCACACGGAGATGGGCACCCCCGGGGCGAGCCTACGCATGTGCTCCACGACGGCGCGCGCGTCGTCGACCTCCCCTCGCCCATCGTCGTAGGTTCCCGTGCTCTGGCCCACGCCGCGGAAGTCGAACCGGGCCCACGCCACGCTGTCACTCGCCTTGTCGGCGAGCGTCTTCGCGATCGCGAGCGGCACCGGGCTGTGCATGCTGCCGCCGTAGAGCGGGTGCGGATGGCAGATGACGACGGCCCGGCGCGGTGACGCGGGGACGTGCACGCGCGCGTCGAGGCCGCCGATCCTGGTGCCCACCTCGCCGTTCACCACGACCGGCGGCGACCGAACGGGATTGTCCGGCGGCGGCGGCAGGCGGTCGACGCGGCTCACGGCGCTCCCGGGCTACGCGAGCGCCGCGCGCACGCGCTCGATGAGGACGCGCGCCGCGTCGGCGACGGGCACGAGCTCGGCCTTCTTGGGGTCCGCCTCCGTCCGCGGCTTCACCTCGACGTTGCCGTTCGCGAGGGCCTTCGCGCCGATGGTCACGCGGAGCGGGACGCCGATGAGGTCCGCGTCCTTGAACTTGACCCCCGGCCGCTCGTCGCGATCGTCCCACAGCACCTCGACGCCGGCCTTCTCGAGCGCGTCGTGAAGCTCGCGGCCCTTGGCGAGCACCGCCTCGTCGCCTCCGATGGTCACGAGGTGCACCTGGTACGGCGCGATGCTCATGGGCCAGCGGATGCCGTTGTCGTCGTTGTGCTGCTCGATGGTCGTCGCGACGAGGCGCGAGACGCCGATGCCATAGCAGCCCATGACCAGGGGCTTCGTCTGCTGCGCGGCGTCGATGTAGTTGGCGCCCATCGCGGCCGAATACTTCGTCCCCAGGATGAAGATGTGGCCCGCCTCGATGCCGCGGTACTGCGTGAGCTTCCCGCCGTCGCAGCTCGGGCAAGGATCGCCGGTCGTCGCCATGCGGATGTCGACGATCTCCTTCCATTGGTGCCCGGCCATGTCGACGCCGGTGAAGTGGTAGTCCGTCTCGTTGGCGCCCGTCGCGCCGTTCTTGACCGCCGCCGCCGCGCGGTCGACGAGGATGCGCCCCCGGTAGCCGATGGGCCCGGCGAAGCCGACCTTGGCGCCGGTGGCCTTCTCGACGTCGCCCTCGGTGGCCAGGAACACCTCGTCGACGCCGAGCGCCCGCGCGAGGCGGACCGGGTTGACGTCGTGATCGCCGCGCACGACCGCCATGACGACCTCGTCGTCGGCGACGTAGACGAGCGATTTCAGCATCTGCTTCGGCGACACGCCGAGGAACTTCGACACGTCCTCGATCGTCCCGTGGCCCGGCGTGTGGACCTTCGCCTGCAACCCGACCGTCGATGCGTCCGCCTCGTCGATCGCCTTGACCGTCGCCACCTCGACGTTCGCCGCGTAGTCGCACTTGTCGCACGCGACGATCTGGTCCTCGCCCGAGTCGACGAGCACCTGGAACTCGGCGCTCGTCGAGCCGCCGATGGCGCCGGAGTCGGCCTGCACCATGCGGTAGCGCAGGCCCATGCGGTCGAAGATGCGGACGTACGCCTGACGCATCGCCTCGTAGCTCGCCTTCGCGCCCTCCTCGTCGGCGTCGAACGAGTACGCGTCCTTCATCACGAACTCGCGCCCGCGCAGGAGCCCGCCGCGGGGCCTCGGCTCGTCGCGGAACTTCACCTGCACCTGGTAGAGGTTCTTCGGGAGCTCGCGCCAGCTGCGGATCTCGCGACGCGCGATGTCCGTCACGCACTCCTCGTGCGTCGGGCCGAGGTTGTAGTCGCCCCCCTTGCGGTCCTTGATGCGAAAGAGCGTCGGCCCGTAGAGGTCCCACCGGCCGGTCTCCTTGAACAGCTCCCCCGGGAGCAGGGCGGGCATGAGGATCTCGAGCGCGCCCGCGCGGTCCATCTCCCGGCGGACGATGGCCTCCACCTTGCGGAGGACGCGGTAGCCGAGCGGGAGAAAGTCGTAGATGCCCGCCCCGACCTTCCGGATGTAGCCGGCGCGGGAGAGGAGGATGTGGCTGGCGTTGGTCGCGTCGGCCGGGGCTTCCTTGACCGTGGGGATGAGCGCGCGAGAAAAGAGCATGACCTCAGCCGCGCGAATAGCACAGCGAGGTGCGGGCCGCTGCCCGAGTCACTCGAGGAGGATGTTCAACGCCGAGTTGTTGTCGCCCGGCTCGGCGGGCTTTGTGGTCACCTGCCCGGTGAACGTGCCGCCCGCGAACGTGATCGGATACGGCGCGAGGTGGCAGGTCGGATGGGACAGCGTGAAGGTGATCGGGACGCCCGGCGTCGCGTCGTAGACGTCGGCCACCGGGCGCTGGGGCACGGGGGGATCGACCATCGAGGTTTGCGTCGCGCTCGGGTAGCCCTGGGCGTCGAAGTAATTGACCATCGCGCCCGGCGGCGAGGTCAGGGTGAGCGTCGCCCCCGCGAGGCTGGTGCAACTGCCGGTGACGTTGGCGACGATGTGCACCACCGCCTCGGTGCTCGTGCTGCCGAGCGTGACCTGCTCGAGGGAGAAGGTGCTCTGGTCGGGGATGATGATGTTTCCCCAGTCGACGGTCGAGCCGGCCGCGGTCGCCGACGGGAACATGAGAAAGGAGTACGGGTCGCCTTCGGAGGTGCCGGTGACGGTGGGCGACAGGGTCGCGCCCGCGGGCATCGTGAGCGACCAGTTGCCGTTGGCGTCGGTGGTGGTGGTCGCGGTCCCGTCGGTGACGGTCAGCCCCTCGACGGCGGCGAGGGTGCCGGACGTGAGGAGAGTCCCGTAGTCGTAGACGATGCCGTGCTCGGTGATGGTCGCACCCCCACCGTCGTCGCCACCGCCACCGCTCCCGTCGCTCGAGGGCGACGTCCCGGCGTCGTCGCCGGTCTCGTCCGGAGGAGGGCGCGCCGTGCTGCTGCACGCCGCGAGGACGAAGAGACACGTGAACGCCGACGCGGTGCGCGAGCGCATGGTGGGCCTCCGTGATGTCGACGCACCGGGATGTCTCCGGTGGTCACATGGCACGATGACGCCGGACAACCGATCGGTCAAGCCCGCGTTCGTTCACCGCGAAACTTCGGTGCGCAGCGCTGCGACGAGCGGCGCCATGAGGCTCCTCAGGTAGGACTCGACCTTCTCGGGGCGCACGCGAAGCCGTCCCAGCAGGTAGAGCGACGCGTATCCGTAGGCGAGGAGATACACCCGCGCCGCGTGGTCGACCGGGGGCGCCTTCGTGAGCCGCCCGGCCTCGACGCCGTCGCGCGCGACCTCGACCAGAACGCCGAACGCCTCGTCCACCGCGGCGTCGAGCTCGGGCGACCTCAGCTCTTCGCGGCGCGGGCGCGTCATCACCCGGAAGCGCCCCTCCTCCTCCACCGCGAACATCGCGTAGGCGACCCCGATGGCGAGGAGGCGCTGCTCGACCCGGGGGCGCGGTACGCGCGCGATGACGGCGCGGAGGCGCTCGGCCAGCGCGCGGTAGCCGTGGACCGCGATCGCCTCGATCACCTCGGCCTTGTCGGCGAAGTGGCGATACACGGCGGCGTGGCTGACGCCCACCTGGCGCGCGACCTCGCGGAGCGTGAAGGCGTCGATGCCGTCCTTCGCGATGAGCTTGATCGACGCCTCGACGAGCGCACGCTCCAGGTCACCGTGGTGGTAGGTCCGCCGCTTCTTGCGCGCCGCGGGCATCGAGCGGCAGCATACTCCGCTGGCGTCGCGACCGGCGAGAGTGCGACGCTGCCATCATGAGGGCCACCGCGCTCTCGGCCCGGGGCTCCGCGGCGATCGTGCTCGTCGCCGCCCTCGCCCTGCACGCCCATACCGTCGCCTTCGGCTTCACCGGGCTCGACGATCGCGACCTCATCGTGGGCGACCGGGCGTTTCTCGCCGATCCGTCGAACCTGCTGCGCGTCTTCGGGCGGTCGTACCTCCACGTGGTGGATCCTTCCCACGTCTACTGGCGCCCGCTCGTCACCGCGTCGTACGTCCTCGACGCGCAGTGGAGCGGTGAGCGCCCGTGGGGGTACCACGCGACGAACGTCGTCCTCTACGCCGTCGCGAGCGTCCTCGTGCTGGCCTTGCTGCGGCGCCTGGGGCTCGGCCGCGCCCTGGCGCTGGCGGGGGCGCTCGTCCTCGCGGTGCACCCGGCGCTGGCGTCCGCGGTCGCGTGGATCCCCGGCCGCAACGACACGCTGCTCGCGGTGATGGCGCTGGCGTCGTGGGTGCTCTTTCTGGAGAAGCGCTGGCTCGCGCACCTGGTCTTCTTCGCGCTTGCGCTGACGGCGAAAGAGACGGCGCTGGTGCTGCCGGTCCTGTGGGGCCTGCAGCTCGCCGGGGGACACGGTCGGCGAGACCGGCGGCGCGGGTGGGTCGCGGGAGCGTGGGCGGCCCTCGTCGTGGCGCGCTTCGTGGTGCACCCGGGCGCGCCGCACGCATCCGCCGGGGAGCTACTCGCGAGCTTGCCGGTCGTCCCCATCGCCCTCGGGAAGCTCGTCTTCCCGGTGGGACCGACCGTGCTCGCGGTCGTGGGCGACCTCTCGATGTGGCCCGGGCTGGTAGCTGGGATTGCGATGGCGCTCGCGGCGTGGCGCCTGGGGCGCGTGAGGCGCTCGGTGGTCGGCTTCGGCGCGCTCGCGTTCCTCCTCTTCCTGGTCCCGGTGCTGGCCGTACCGGGGACGTTGGTGCTCGACCACCGCCTCGTCCTGCCCGCCGTGGGCGTGCTCGTCGTCCTCGGGGAGCTCGTGCGGGCCCTCGCGCCCGAACGGCGGCTGCTGACCGCGTTCGCCGCCGTCGGCGTGGCCGCGCTCGCGCTCGTCACCTTCGCCTTCGAGGGCGCCTTCCGCGACCCGGGCCGGTTCGCGCGGGAGGCCGTCGCCGGGTCCCCTCGGTCGCCGATGGCACACTTCTGCCTGGGTCAGGTGGAGCAGCGCGCCGGCCACGACGACCGCGCGCTCGCCGAGTACCGCACCGCGCTCGCGCTCGGCCCCGCCGAGGTCGTCCACAACGACATCGGGGTGCTCGCCATGAAAAACGGTCGCTGGCCTGAAGCCGAGGCGGAGCTCCGCGCCGAGCTGGCGCTGAACCCGGGCTACGCGACGGCCGAGTACAACCTGGCCATCGTGCTGCGCCGCGAGGGTCGCCGGAGCGAAGCGTGCGAGGCGGTGAAGAGCGCGCTCGAAGGGTCGCTGGCGTCGGACGAGGGCGCCTTGCGCGAGCGCGACGTGGACTGCGTCCCCTGAGGTGCTCAGGGGAGCTGGAAGTCGTAGACGGAGCCGAGGCGAAGGATGCGCGTGAGCTCGTCGAGCGCGGTCATGCACTCGCGGGCGAGAGCGGGGTCCGCGAGCTCCTGCGGGGTGAGGCGGTCGCGGTAGTGGCGGTCGACCCAGGCGCACAGCGTGTCGTGCAGCGCGTCGTCGAGCAGCACGCCGGCCCCGAGGGCCCCGGCCTCCTCGTCGGTCAGCGGGACGCGCAGGCGCAGGCACGCCGGGCCGCCGCCGTTGTGCATGGACTGGCGCACGTCGATGTAGTGGACCTCGGTGACGGGGCCGCCGCTGGCGACGACGCGCTCGAGGAAGGCGCGAGCGTGGGCGTCCTCGCGGGCGTCCTCGGGCGCGACGATGACCATCGCGCCGTCGTCGAGGGCGAGGACCTGCGAGTTGAAGGGGTAGGCGGCGACGGCGCTCTCGGGG
This sequence comes from Polyangiaceae bacterium, assembly GCA_050012715.1. GTDB lineage: Bacteria > Myxococcota_A > Polyangia > Polyangiales > Polyangiaceae > Palsa-1150. The sequence continues at coordinate 9,056 of JBEKGQ010000030.1, read as the reverse complement.
GGAAGCTCGCCGCTGGTGGCACGGACGACGGCGAGCTCGTCGCCGAGCACCCGACGGAGGTCGTCGACGAGGCGGGCGTCGTCGACGAACGCGAGCTCGTGGAACATGAAAAAGCGGCCAGTGCCGACGGCGAGGACGTCGGTGTGGAAGGCGCCCGCGTCGATGCCGTCGGGGTGCTGCTGCGGAAAGAGCGCGTGGCCGCGGGCGCCGTCGAGGCGGTGCAGGCGAGCGAGGGCGAGGCTCGCCTCGCGGGTCTGCCGAGCGGGGTAGCGACGCGGGCCGGCGAACGCTCCCCAGGCGCTGCGGCCCCACGCGAAGAGGTGGGCGACGCCGGCGGATGTGGCGAGACGCGTGTGATTGGCGGCGCCTTCGTCGGCGAGCTGACCGCCCCCGGGAAGCGGATCGTGCACGACGAAGCGCGTGGCGTCGGCGAAGACGGCGCGAAGGACGCGCGCGGTGGTGGGCGCCTCGATGGTGCGGTGGAACATCTGCTGGAGGTTGGCGGGCGTGAAGTGCACGCGCGCGTCGTCGGTGTCGCTCGAGGGGGCGACGGTGGCGGCGTTCGCGGTCCACATGGCGGATGCGCTCGAGGCGAGGCGCAGGAAGAAGCCGTCGCCGGCTCCCGCGGTGGCGATGACGTCCTCGTCCGTACCGGTGAAGCCGAGGCGCCGCAGGGTGCGCAGGCTGGGACGATCGTGCGGCGGCAGGACGGCCTGGGGGACGCCCAGGTCGCGGACGAAGCGCATCTTGGCGAGGCCCTGGCGAGCGGCCCCCCGCGGGCTGGAGGGCTGGCCACCGTGAATTGCGCTCGCGACGTTGCCGGGGCTGAGAGCGCCATAGTTGTGGGTGGGCCCCACGAGGCCGTCGAACTGATGCTCGCGCATGCCTCGTCATACACCGGCCCCGCCGACATGGGTGGCGCGGGCGCGTGCGGGCCGTGGACGTCCTACGGCGTGTGGACGGGGTCGGGCTCGCCGTACATCGGCAGGTCTGGCGGCTCGGGGGTCTTCAGGGTGTCGCTCGGGCGCATCCCGGCGAGGTCGCCGATGACGACGTCGTTCTCATCGGCGAAGACGGTCTCCTTGCCGAAGAACGTGTACGCGCGCACCGACTTGCCGAGCGACGGCTCGTACACGTCGGGCACGCGCTCGAGCGTCCCCACCTCGAGCGATTCGATCATGTCGCGGAAGTCCAGCACGAGCTCCTTCGTCTTGCCGCCGACCGGCAGCTTCGCGCGCTGGATCCAGGCCGTGATCACGCCTCGACCAGGCCCCACGACGGCCCCCACCTTCGCTCCCTCGGGCACCGGCATGCGACCGCCGGGCAGGAGCTTCTCCATCGTGAGCTTCCCACCGGCGTCCCGGTGCTTGATGAACACGTCGCCCGTGCGCAGCTCGTAGCGCCTCGTGTCGGCGTTGCCGTCCTCGCGCGTCGAGCCCGCGATGGTCAGGCGCTTCCACGCCCACAAGGGCGTCAGCGACGCGTCGAAGCGAACCTCGACGTCGGCGATCGCCAGGGGCCACTCCTGCCGCGAGTGGAACGTGTAACCGCACGGCGTCCGCCGCAGCTCGAACCGTTCGGCGACGTTCTGATCGGCCGCCGTGGGCCCGGCCCGCAGGTGCCCCTGCCCGGCCACGCTCCCCGCCTCGTCCGCCCCCCCGTCGCCACATGCCGGGAAGCCAAGCTCGGGGACCGTGTCGACGGCGACGTGCTTCCGCTTGCACCCCGACGTCAGGCCGGGAAGGACCAGCAGCACCAGCGCGACGCCGACCGCTCGTCGCCGCCATACGTTCACGAGAAGCCGTTACTCCTTCTTCGGCTCGTGACCGACGGACCCGGCCGGAGCGCCCTCGTGGCCCTCGCCGGCCACGTCGTCGGCCGTCGCGGAAGTCGCGGGGGCGCCGCCCGGCGCCTGCAGACCGGTCTCGAGGCTCATCTTCTGGGCATAGCCCGCGGCGTCCTTCGCCCGCACCCCGACGTCGTCATACGTCAGCAGGATGAAGATCCCGAGGAAGAGGAACGCGGCCAGGAACGCCAGCGTGTTGAACAGCTTGTCGTACCGCAGGTGCATGAAGAACGCGGCGACCAGCGAGGCCTTCATCGTCGCGATGAGGAGCGCGATGAGGATGTTGGCCGACCCGAAGTCGTAGTAGGACACCTTCACCGTGGCGATGGTGAGACAGACTAGGGCTCCGAAGATGCCCCAGTAGAAGCGCGACGGCGCGATGTGGACGTGGACGTCCCCGCTGTCGTCGTCGTGATCGTGGCTGACGTGATCGTGGCTGTGGTCGGCGGCCATGGTCACTCCGGCTTTCCGACGAGGTAGAGGAGCGGAAAGAGGTAGATCCACACGAGGTCGACGAGATGCCAGTAGAGGGCGCCGAGGTCGACCGGCGTGAAGTACTGCGGCGAGAACTTGCCCCTGATGTTCTTGACGAGAACCCAGACGAGGATGCTCATCCCGATGATGACGTGAAGGCCGTGGAGGCCGGTCATCACGAAGTAGAGGCCGAAGAACATGTTGGCGCGCGGCGAGAGCAGGGTCACGTGCCCCTCCTCGTCGACGGCGCGCACCCACTCCGGCATCACCGGCGCCGCGCTCGCGTCGACGTGGAGGCACGTGCCCACCTCCTGACCGTTCTGGATGGTCTGGCTGAGACCCGGGTGCCCGAAGCAGTGCCCCGGGAGGAGGCCGAGGTGGAACTTGTGGCTGTACTCGAAGTACTTGATGACGAGGAAGGCGCAGGCGCAGAGGATCGTCACGACGAGGTACATCGACGTCAGGTTGCGCTTGCCCACCTGGGCGGAGCGCACCGCGAGCGCCGCGGTCAAGCTGCTGAAGAGCAGGACGACGGTGTTCGAGGCGCCCATGATCTTGTTGAGGAAGTGGTGGGCCTCGTCGAAGATCTGCGGCTCGAGCCCGCGCTCGATCGCGTACGCGCAAAAGAGACCTCCGAACATGAGGATCTCGGTCGCGATGAACACCCACATTCCCAGCTTCGACGCATTGAACTGCTGCGTCGGGGTGTCGAAGTGGTGCTGCATGAAGGGGCGCCCCGCGTGGGCGTCCCCGTGCCCCGCGTGCTCCACCGCTCCTGCCGTCTCGCTCACGGTTGCCATGTCAGTCCTTCTTCTTCGTCGGGGACGCGCCCTCGACCTCGTCCCAACCCGTGGAGAGCTCCTCGGGCGTGGCCAGGTGATAATCGTACGGACCGCGCGTGATCACCGGCGTCGAGTGGAAGTTCGCGACACACGGCGGAGTGTCGGTCATCCACTCGTAGCCGGCTGAGCCCCAGGGGTTCCGGGGCGCCTTCTTGCCCTTCCAGAGCGCCTCGAGCAGCGTGTACGCCGTGAGAAAGAGGCCGATCGCCAGGATCCACGAGCCGATGGTCGAGGCGCGATGGAACGGCTCGAACTGCGGCAGGTAGTCGTAGTAGCGCCGGGGCATGCCGCGCGAGCCCATGATGAACTGCGGGATGAAGACGGTGTTGAAGCCGATGAAGACGAACCAGAAGCCAATCTTGGCCTTCCGCTCGTCGTGCATCTTGCCGGTCATCTTCGGCCACCAGTAGAGGAGGCCCCCCAGGAAGGCGATGACGGTTCCCCCCATCATGACGTAGTGGAAGTGCGCCACGACGAAGTACGTGTCCGTCAGGTGCACGTCGACGCTGAGCGTCCCGAGGAAGAGTCCCGTCAGCCCGCCGATGGTGAAGAGGAAGATGAAGGCCATCCCGTAGAGCATCGGCGATGCCCAGACGATCGACCCTTTGTACATCGTCGCGGTCCAGTTGAAGACCTTCACCCCGCTGGGGATGGCGACGAGGAAGGTCAGCGCCGAGAACATCATCGTCGCGAACTCGCTCATGCCGGCCACGAAGAGGTGGTGGCCCCACACGAGGAACCCGAGGATGGCGAGGCCGAGAGAGCTCATCGCGATGGCGAAGTACCCGAAGATGGCGCGCCGCGAGAACGTCGCGATGAGCTCCGAGTTGATGGCCATCCCGGGGACGATCATGATGTAGACGGCCGGGTGCGAGTAAAACCAGAAGAAGTGCTGGAAGAGCACCGGGTCGCCGCCGAGCTTCGGGTCGAAGATGCCGATGCCGAAGAAGCGCTCCCCCGCGAGGAGGAGCAGCGTGATGGCGAGGACGGGCGTCGCGAGCACCTGGATGAGTGACGTCGCGTACATGCCCCACACGAACAGCGGCATCCGCGTCCAGGTCACCCCGGGGGCGCGCATCGTGTGCACCGTCACCAGGAAGTTGAGGCCGGTGAGGATCGACGAGAACCCGAGGACGAAGACCCCGAGCGTCATCGAGATGACGCTGTTCGAGGTCTGCAGGCTGTACGGCGTGTAGAACGTCCACCCCGTATCCACCGCGCCCATGATGATGCTGGACAGCAGGATGCACACGCCGACGATGTAGATGTAGAAGCTGAGGAGGTTGATCTTCGGGAACGCGACGTCCTTCGCGCCGATCATGATCGGCAGGAAGAAGTTGCCGAGCGCCGCCGGGACGCTGGGGATGATGAAGAGGAACACCATCACCGCGCCGTGCAGGGTGAAGAACCGGTTGTAGGTCTCCCCGTCGATGATGGTCTGGCCGCGCGAGAAGAGCTCGAGGCGCACGAGCAGCGCGAAGATGCCGCCGACGAGGAACGCCAGGCTGACCATCGTCAGGTACATCAGCCCGATGCGCTTGTGGTCGATCGTGAGGAGCCACGATCGGATCCCGTGCGTCGCCTTCAAGTAGTTGGCGTGGGGATCGCCGTGGGCGTCCCCCGCGTGGCTACCGGTGACCGGGATGTCGATTGCTGCCATGGCTCGAGGTCTCCTCTTTCCCTTCTCAATCCTTCAGAGTCTTGATGTAGGCGATGACCTCGTCGATCTCCTGGTCGGAGATCTGCCCGCTGAAGGACGGCATCGTCGGCGGGAAGCCCGTCACGATCTTCGCCTGCGGCTGGAGGATCGACTCGCGCACGTAGCCCTCGTCGACCTTGATGCTCCCGTGGTCGGTCGACTCCGCCTTGCCCCAGATGCCCTTCCACGACGGGCCGACCAGCTTGCTGCCGTCGGTCGTGTGGCACCCCTTGCAGGCCTTCTTCTCGTAGATCTTCTGGCCCTGCGCGACGAGGATGCTGTCCGGGCAGGTCTGGCCCTTCACGGTGTAGGCCGCGCACGGGTCGCCGATGCCGATGAGGTACTTGGTGAAGTCCTCCTCGGTATCGACGTGGAGCATCGAGTGCATCGACCAGTGCCCCGTTTGCTGGATGAACGGAAGCTCGTTGCCGCTGGAGTCCTTGCTCTTGCCGCCGCAGTACTCGGCGCACACGATGTCGTCCTGACCGGTGTGGGTCGCCTCGAACCACTGCGTCGTGTACATGCCCGGCACGACGTCGCGCTTCACGCGGAGCGCCGGCACGAAGAACGAGTGGAGGACGTCGCTCGACGAGACGACGAGCTTGATCGGCTTGTGGACCGGAACGTGGAGCTCGTTGTCGGATCCGCCGTTCGGGTAGACGAACTCCCAGCCCCACTGCTTGGCGTTGACCTTGATCTCCATCGCGTTCGAGGGGGGAACGGTCATGTCCATGTACCCCTGGAACCCCTTGTGGAAGAGGAAGACGAGGATGAAGATCGGGGCCACCGTCCAGCCGATCTCGAGCGGCAAGTTGTGCCCCGTCGGCTCGGCCTTGTGACCCGGTCGCTCGCGGTACTTCCACGCGAACCAGACCATCGCCCCGACGATGGCGACGAAGAGCACGACGCTGAGCCAGTAGATGAAATAGTAGAGCCAGTCGACGTCGGCCGCGACGGTCGACATCTGCTCCGGAAGCTGGAAGGTGGCGGGCTCGAGACTCATGACGGGTGTGCTCCGGCCGTGGACGGTGCGCTCGCGGCGATGCGCTCTTGCTTGCGCTTGCGCCGTCCGCGGGCCCACATGATCGTGAAGAGTGTCCCCATGCCGAGGACCGTGGCCGCGCCCCCCAGGCGCATCACGTTCATCGCCACGAGGGAGTACTTCTTCCCCTGCGGGTCGTAGTGGTAACAGAAGAGAAGCAGCTTCTCGGTCGTCGTGATGGAGCGTCCCTCCGTCGCCTCGAGGAGGCCGAGGCGCACGTCCCCCGGCTCGAACTGGATGCCGTAGAGGTAGCGCGCGATGTGGCCGTCCGGCGTGAGCAGGTAGATCGCCGCCGGGTGCGCGTACTGCTTCTGCCGCGCGTCGTAGCGGTACTCGAAGCCGACCGCGTCGGTGACCCGACGGATGTTCGCCTCGTCCCCGGTGAGGAAGTGCCACCCGGCGGTGTCGCCGTTGGCGCGCGGGTACGACGACACGACCTGCGCGCGCTTCTTCGTCGCCGTATCCGGCGTGTCCTTGGGATCGATGCTCAGCGAGACGACGTCGAACTCGCGGCCGACCGTCCACTGGACCTCGTTCAGCGAGCGCACCGTCGCGTCGAGTACGAGGCTGCAGAGCATCGGGCACGTGTGGTACGCGAAGACGAAGAGCACCGGCCGCTTGCCGTCGAAGTAGTCGCCCAGCTTCACCGGCTTGCCGTCGGAGTCGCGGAACGACGCGTCGCGTGGCAGCGCTCCGCCGAGGTGCTCGACGATGTCGACGCCCTGCAGCTCGGTCGGCGTCTCGTTCGGGATTCCCTCGTTGCCGTCCTTCCACGACTGCGCACGCGCGTCGCCGGCGGCGAGCGCGAGACCGAGCGCCAGGCTCGACGCGAGCGCGGCGGCGGTCATGACGCGGTGGGGACGGGAGGAAGGCATCACGGGTGGTGGGGCGGTTGACCGGGGGCCGGCGCACCCGACGGGGCGGGCGGAGCGGAGGCGGACGCCGAAGGCGCGACGAGGGAGGGCGGAGGCGCCGCCGGCGGAGGCTCGGGGGGCGCCATGCCGAAGGTCGGCGGGACCCGCCGCGGGAGCTTGGTCCACCCTTCGAGGGGAGCGGTGTCCTTCGAAGCGCTCGGCATGATGTCGGGGCTCGCGCCGAGCCGGCCTTTCGTCGCGAGCATCTGCATGGCGTGCTCGATCGGCATCGGACCACTGGCCAGGTCGTGATTCTCCTCGGCGCGAAGGCTGGTGAGCTGCTCGGAGGGAATCAGCTTCCGGGCGACCTCGGCTCGCTCGGCGCGGTCGAAATACGCCTGCAGAAACGCGCGCGAGGCCATGAGCGTGATGATCGCGAGGATGCCCACCTGAAAGATGAGACCGACCCGGGGTTCCGCCTTGTCCGTGGCCATCGTGTTGCCTTTTCCGCCTATGCGTTTTCGAATTCGAGGGCGCGCGACAGCCGCGGATCGCCCAGCGCGACGAGCGGGTAGTCCTCCATGCCGCGGAGGACGGTCGCCACGTAGACACCGAAGACGCCGACCAGGCACGCGAGGTCGACCCAGGTCGGTGCGAGCGGTCCGAAGTTCGGCATGACCACCCAGTAGACCTCGACGACGTGCGTCAGCATCATGAAGCATGCACCCGTCGCGAGGAGCGGGAGGCGCCGCTTGATGTTGCGCGACATCAGGAACCAGAACGGCACGAAGAAGTGGAACGCGACCAGCCCGAGGCTGACGCCCTTCCAGGTGCCACCGTTGTCGTGCCAGCGCCGGTGGAAGAAGGCCACCTCGTCGGGGATGTTCGAGTACCAGGTGAGGAAGAACTGGGCGAACGCGATGTACGACCAGAAGACGATCCACCCGAAGAGCAGCTTGCCCATGTCGTGGTAGTGCTCGACGTTGATCGCGGTGCCGAGGAGGCCACTCCTCCGCAGGAGCATCGAGAAGACGATCAGCGACGCCATGTTGAAGAGCGCCGACTGCGCGAAGAACCACACGCCGAAGATGGTCGAGTACCAGGTCGCGTCGAGCGACAGGAACCAGTCGAAGGCGAAGAAGGTGAGCGTCACGCCGAAGACCATCAGGCCGATCGGCGCAAAGGCCTGCGCCGAGGCCGTGTTCTCGAGGGCTCGCGTCTTGTCTTGATCGGTCGACCAGCCGAAGAACCGGGCCGCCAGCCAGCTCCACAGGAGCAGGTAGCCGATGAGGCGGGCGAGAAAGAACTTCTTGTTCAGGTAGAAGGCCTTGTGCTCGACGATCTCGTGCTCCGCGCCTTCCTCGGCCTTCTCCATCCGGTTGTTGTTGGGGACCGGGAGGTTGCGGAGCCCCAGCGGCTCCTTCGAAGGATCGCCTCGCGCTTCGTCGACCGGTGACCCCTCGGAATGCGGGGAGCCACTCACCTCCGCCGCGGCCTCGTGATGCGGCTCGGCCGCCGGGTGCCTCGCGCCGAGCCACGGGAAGAGGTGCGGGAGCAGGAGGACGAGGGGAATGACGAGGATCGCGAAGATGGGCATCGGCCGCATCAGGAGCTCGGCCACGCGCCGCACCGTGACTCCCCACGACGCCTTGGTGATGAACTGCACCATGACGAAGAAGAGGCTGCCGAGCGCCAGGCTCAGAGGGACGAAGAACGCGAAGAGGTAGGAGAAGGCGAAGCGATCGGGGTCGAGCTTGTAGCCGTAGGCCGCCCCGGCGAGACCAAGGACGCCGATGGCCGCCGCGATCTTCCAGGAGCCGGCCCAGCGGGACGACGGAGGGATCCGGTAGTCGGGGCGGTTTCCCCCGGCCTCGTCGCCGCGGTACGCCGTATCCGAGGTATCTTCGGTGGTACTCACTTCTTCGGCTCCGGTTGGGGGGTGACCGCGGCCATCTGGCTCACCTGAAGGGCACGGACGTAGGCCACGATGGCCCAGCGATCCGCGACCGGGATCTGCGGACCATACGCGGGCATCGTTCGTGCGCCGTGCGTGATGGTGGCGAAGAGTTGCCCGTCCGGCATCGCGCGGAGCCTCGGATCCTCGTAGGAGGGGAGCGGCGGGAAGCCGCGCGTGTCGGTGCACGGCCCCGTCCCCTTGTCGCGCTTGCACACGACCATGCCCTTGCCGTCACCGGTGAGGCCGTGACAGGGGGCGCAGTAGATCCCGAACCGGGCCTGACCGCGGGCCAGCATCTTCTCCATCCCACCGGCGCGCTGTACCGCGGCCTGCGGGATGGCC
>JBEKGQ010000029.1:0-19338 GCA_050012715.1 Polyangiaceae bacterium | reverse complement strand
GCCACATGGGCCGGACGCTGGAGGTCCTGCGTGGCATCGACCTGCAGATCGACGACGGGGAGATCCTCTGCATCGTGGGGCCGTCCGGGGCCGGCAAGTCGACGCTCCTCCACTGCATCGGGACGCTCGACGTGCCGACCCGCGGATCGATCCGGCTCGCCGGCGAGGAGGTCACGGCCATGCCTGGCTGGCGCCTCGCCGAGCTGCGCAACCGGACGATCGGCTTCGTCTTCCAGTTTCACCACCTCCTGCCCGAGTTCAACGCGCTCGAGAACGTGATGATGCCGGGGCTGGTCCAGGGCCGACCCAAGCGCGAGCTCGATGCGCGCGCCCGCGCCCTGCTCGAGGAGGTGGGCCTGCTGAGCCGCATCCTGCACCGGCCGGGGGAGCTCTCGGGCGGCGAGCAGCAGCGCGTCGCCCTCGCCCGGGCGCTGATGCTCGAGCCGAAGCTGCTCCTGGCCGACGAGCCGACGGGCAACCTCGACTCGGCGACGAGCTCGCAGATCCACGACCTCATCTTCGGCATCAACAAGCAGCGGGGCACCACGGTCATCGTCGTGACCCACAACCCGGCCCTCGCCGACAGCATGCCGCGGGTCGTCACCCTGCGCGACGGACGCGTCGAGACCGACGTCCGCCGCACGCCTCCCGAGCGCACGGTCCCTTCGCCCGCGCCCGAACCCCCGAGCATAGCGGGGTCAGTTAGACCGTCCGCCTAGAGGAAGAGCCCGGGATGGGCTCACCAGCGCACGATCACCGTCGGCGGCGTCACGTGGACGTCGCACTGGTCCATCTTGAGCTCCACCGGCAGCGCGTCCGAGCCGTGCTCCGCCGTCGCCTGCACCTGCACCCGCGGGACGAGCTGCTCGGGCCGCATCGAGCGGACCACCTCGGCCGGGCACGTCAGGCGCACGTCGACCTCGGCCGGCTGCGCCTTCGCGTTCGTGCGCCCCAGGATCGCCACCGGCACGCGCGGGAACGGGCGCTCCGCCACCTCGCGGCCGATCTCCACCGTCGCCGCGACGCTCGGCGCGTCGAACGTCACCCGCCCCACGGGCCGGTCGATCGCCAGCTGCCGCGTGTACTTCCCCTCGGTCAGCCCCGTGACGTCGAACGCGTCCGACCGCGCCCGCTGGAGCACGAGCACCTCGCTCTTCGGCCCGTGCGCCCGGAGCACGGCGGGGTCGGCGGTCGGCGCCGTCTTCACCATGAAGCCCGGCGCGGGCGTCCCGACCACGCCGACCTCGACGCGCACGTCACGCACGATGAGGTCCTCCCACACGAGCGGGATCTCCGGCACGCACCGGTCGCCGAGGTTGAAGCATGCCTGCTCCACCTGGAGCCCGGGTGGCACGGGGATGAGCGAAGCGTCGAGCTGGATGCGCGTCTCGTTGCCGCCGCGCAGATCGAGCTGGATGTTGCCCACGTCGTCGGTGTGCAGATCGTCGAGCGTCGCGCGCGGGCCGCGGTACGTCACGCGCACCTGCGCCGGTATGGGGGTCGTCAGGACGCGGTTGGACGAGTCGGGCGGCGTGAGGGCCACGACGCTCAGCAGCATCGGCCGCTGCGCCTCCTGCGATCCGTGGACGAGCGAGTAGACGACGAGCGCGAACGCGAGCGACAGGAGCTTGAGGTTCAGGTTCTCGGTGACGACCGAGCGGATCTGGCTGAGGCCGAGGTCCACCGCCTACTCCTCGCCCGGGCCGTCGGAGCTGTCGGGGGTCTGCGAGGCGCGAGGCGTCTCGATCGGCTTCGCCGGCGCCATCGGGCGCGTGATGAGCGGCGCGGCGGGATCCTTGTCGCTCTTCGGCGGCGGATCCCCGCGGGGCGGCGGCGGGGGCATCGTGTGCGTCCCGGTGCCCTCGCGGACGGAGAGCGCCTCGGTGGGGACGCTGCCCGGCGGCAGCGTCACGCGGAAGCTCCCGGTGCCGGTCTGCACGACGGTGCCGGTCCCACGCTTGCCCGCCGGCTTGGCGGCGCGCTTCCGCGCCCGCTGCCCGAAGAGCCCGAGGAGCGCCTGCCGCAGCGACGCGCCGTCGAGGTTCGTCACGATGTTGCCGTTGAAGCAGAAGCTGATGCTCCCGCGCTCCTCGCTCACGACGACGACGACCGCGTCGGTCTCCTCGGTGATGCCGAGGGCGGCGCGGTGCCGCGACCCGAGCGACTTGTCGAGGAGCTTCGTGTCCGGCATCGGGAAGAAGACGCCGCCCTTGGCGATGCGGAGGTTCCGGATGATGACGGCTCCGTCGTGCAGCTTGTTCAGGCTCTCCGGCAGGAACAGCGCCACGAGGAGCTCGCGCTGCACCGACGCGTCGAGGGCCGTCCCCTGCCCTACCACGAACTCGTCGAGGTTCGCGTCCTGCTCGAAGGCGATGAGGGCCCCGATGCGGTGGCGCGCCAGCTCGGTCGCGGCCGCCACGACCTCGTCGATCGCCTTGGACTCCTGCTGCCGCGCGAGCCCACCGATGAACGCGCGCGACCCGACGCGCAGGAGCCCGCGGCGGATGTCGTTCTGGAAGACGACGACCACGATGAGGATGACGGACGAGAGCAGCGCGTTCAGCAGGTTGAACAGGGTGATGAACCCCGCCCACTTCGACACGACGTAGACGAGGAAGATGACGCCGAGGCCGAAGCCCATCTGCATCGCCCGCGTGCCACGGAGCACGAGGAGCGCGCGGTAGATGACGTAGGTGACGAGGAGGATGTCGACGGCGTCGAGGAGCGCCTTGCCGCCCCGCCACGTGAACAAGTGAAGAAAGCCCTCGAGCATGGTCTAGGGCCCTTTGGCGAGGACATGGGTCATGTCGATGGCCTGCGCCGTCGCCCTCACGTCGTGGACCCGGAGTATCGAGGCGTCCAGGCACAGAGCGTGGAGCGCGGCACCGATCGAGGCGCCGAGGCGCTGCTCGGGAGATGCCTCGGCGTCGACCGACCGGAGGAACGACTTGCGGCTCGCCCCGATGAGGATCGGCGTCTTGCTCCGGTAGTCGTCGATCCGGTGCAAGAGCTCCAGGCTCTGTCGCGCATTCTTCGCGAAGCCGAGCCCGGGATCCATGACGAGCGCCGTCTCCGGGACGCCCACCGCCATCGCTCGACCCGCCGCCTCGAGCCATTCGCGCTTCACGTCCTCCACGACGTCCCCGTAGGCGTCGTCCGGGTACTCGCTGAAGCCGCGCATCTGTTCTTGAGGGCCGCGGGAGTGCATCAGGATCAACGCCGCCCCGTTCGCGGCCACCACCTTGGCCAGCTCCACGTCGCGCAGGCACGACACGTCGTTCACGACGCAGGCCCCCGCGTCGAGGCACGCCGCCGCCACCTCCGGGCTCGTCGTGTCGATGCTCACGCACGCCCCTCGCTCGACCGCGTGCTTCACGACCCCCAGCACCCGCGCCAGCTGCTCTCGCGCCGGCACCGGCGCCGCCCCGGGACGCGTCGACTCGCCGCCCACGTCGACGTAGTCGGCCCCTTCGGCCAGAAGCTCGTCCACCCTCGCCCGCGCCGCATCCGCCCCGAGGTAACGCCCGCCGTCGCTGAACGAGTCCGGCGTCACGTTGCAGACGCCCATCAGCGCGACCCCTCGCCGGGCTCGCGCACGCTCGAGCACCTCTCGGAACCGTTGCAGCCTCGTCGTCACGTCCCCTCGCTCCTATGTGGCTAGGTGCCTGTGCTTTTTAGCACAGGCACACGGCCTCGCTCCCGACTCGGCCAGCAACGCACGGCCGCACCCGCAACGCGAAACGTGGGATACGGTCGTGGAAAGACGAGGGAATCGATGCGCGAGCAGTCGTTCATGAAGAGTCTCTTCTTCGGCGTCATCGACGAGAGCCTCATCTTCCCCTGGCCGGAGCCGAACGCCCAAGAAGTCGACACCCTCCGGACCCTCCTCGACGGGGTGAAGCGCTACTTCCACCTCTGGGTCGACTCGGCCACCATCGACCGGGAGCAGAAGATCCCGGACGAGGTCATGCGCGGGCTGAAGGAGCTCGGGCTCTTCGGGATGCTCGTCCCGCAGAGCCACGGCGGGGCCGGCCTGACGACGACCGGGTACGCCCGGGTGCTCCAGGAGCTCGGGGCGCTCGACTCGAGCGTGGCGGTGACGATCGCGGCGCACCAGTCGATCGGCATGAAGGGGCTGCTCCTCTTCGGGGCGCCCGAGGTGAAGGACCGGTACCTGCCGCGCCTGGCGACCGGCGAGATGGTCGCCGCCTTCGCCCTCACCGAGCCCGGGGCCGGGAGCGACGCGGCCGCCATCCAGACCCGCGCCGACCGCCGGGGGGACGACTACGTCCTCAACGGGTCGAAGATATGGATCACCAACGGGGGCGTGGCGGACCTCTTCACGGTCTTTGCCCGCACCTCCCCGGCCGACGAGGGGGCCAAGCCCAAGATCACGGCGTTCCTCGTGGAGCGGGCCTGGGGGGTCCGCAGCGGTCCGAACGAGCACAAGCTCGGCATTCGCGGCAGCTCGACGACCGAGGTCTTCTTCGAGGACGTGAAGGTGCCGGCGGCGAACGTGCTCGGCGAGGCGGGTCGGGGCTTCAAGGTGGCGATGGAGGTGCTCAACAGCGGCCGGATGGGGCTGGCGAGCGGGGCCCTCGGGATGTGCAAGCGCGTGTTGAAGCTGTCGGTCGAGCGCTGCAACGAGCGGCGGGCGTTCAACCGCCCCATCGGCGAGTTCGGGCTCATCAAGGACAAGATCGCCACGATGATGGCCGACACGTGGGCGCTCGAGAGCATGACCTACCTGACGACCGGGATGGTCGACGCGGGGGTCGACGACTTCAGCGTCGAGAGCGCGATCTGCAAGGTGTACGGGAGCGAGACGTGCTGGCGCGTCGTCAACGAGGCGCTGCAGATCGCGGCCGGCATCGGCTACATGGCCGACTACCCGTACGAGCGGATGCTGCGGGACGCGCGGATCAACCTCATCTTCGAGGGGACCAACGAGATCCTGCGCGCCTTCATCGCCCTCTCGGGCATGCAGGGTCCCGGGCGGGAGCTGGCGGACGTGGCGCGGGCGATGCGCGAGCCCATCAAGGGGTTCGGCCTGCTCAGCGACTTCGCCATCCGGCGGGCCCGCACCGTGCTCGGCCGGGAGCGCCTGACGCGGCACCACCCCATCCTGAACCGCGAGGCGGTGGTCTTCGAGGAGTACGTGCAGCAGCTCGCCCGCGTGGCCGACCAGGTGCTGCGCAAGCACGGCCGCGACATCGCCGAGATGCAGTACACGCAGAAGCGCACCGCCGAGATGGCCATCGACCTCTACGCCATCGCGTCGTGCATCGCCCGGGCGACCCGCGCCATCGAGCGGCGGGGCGAGGAGGGAGCCCGGCGGGAGATCGACCTGACGAGCATCTTCGTCACCGCGGCCGAGAAGCGCCTGCGGCACCTCGTGGCGGACGTCGACAAGAACGACGACGAGCTGCGGAAGGCGGTGGCGAGCAAGACGTACGTCGACGGGGGGTACCCGTTCGACCTGGTGTGAGGGGGGTCGAGGTCGGGGGCGGGGTCGGGGTCGACTCAGCGGCCGTTGGGGGCCGCGATCACGTGCATCCACCGCTCGCTCGAGCCGAGAAAGCCCTTGCCGAGGCGGGCGAGGGTCTCCTCGCGGCGGACGAGGCCGAGGGCGCGCTCGATGGTGACCGCGTCGGGATCGCCGGGCCGCACCGGGACCGGGCCCTCGGGCGTCCAGCGGACCAGAGAGTCGGCGACGAGCGGAGAGGGGCCATCGGGCGGGGTCTCGAGCGCCGGGGAATGCGCGAGGGGGACGAAGGCGTCGCCGGTCTTCCAGCCGAGGGCGACGCGCACGACGGCGCCGGGGGGGAGCTCACGCGCGAAGTAGTCGCCCAGCGGCAGCGTGATGACGTAGTCGCGCATCGACGACTGGGGTCCGTCCCACGAGGGGACGACGACGACGAGGCGCAGCGCGAGGGCGCCCTCGGGGTGCGCGGCGCGAAGCTCGGCGAGCGTGCTCTCGCGGGCCTCCCAGTAGACGTAGAGGGTGCGCGGGTCGACCGGGATCGCGACGCACTCGTCCACGTCGTAATGAGGCGGCAGCGGCGCGTCGTCGAGCATGTGCATCGGCTCGGGCGGCGGGCGCAGCACGGTGACGCGCACCCCGTCCGGGTCGTCGTCGGCGGCGTCGTCCTCCGGCGGCTCGGCGGGCGGCGGCTCGTCGTCCTCCGGCGGCATGCGCGGCGACGGAACCGGGTAGCGGTCGTCGCGGAGCTGGGCGAGCAGCGTCCGCGCGACGCCGTGGTCGGCCTCGCGGGCGAGGACGCCCTCGAGCGTCTCGATGGCCCGGTCCCGATGGCCCTGGGTCGCGTAGATCTCGGCGAGGGTCACCGTCGGCAGCGCCGCCGGGGCGCTGCGGCGCGACGGGGGCGGTCCCCCGAGGGTGCGGATGCGGCCCGCCGCGTCCGGGAGGTTCAGCCCGCGCTCGACGACGCGCGCGAGCAGATCCCGCGCCACGCCGAAGAAGCCGCGCGCCTTCTGCTTGGCGACCGGGTCGACCGTGGTCCGCAGCAGCAGCTCGTCGACGAGCTCGGGCCGCGTCAGGATGCGCGCCCGGGTGACGCCGGCGGTCTCCGCCCGCGCGATGAGGGTGTCGCGGTCGAGACGCTCGAGCTCGGCGCGGGTCATGGGCCGACAGTCTTGCTCCGCCGGCCGCGCGGCGGCAAGAGGCAGAGCCTCCGAGTCGACCGACCTCCTCGCGGAGTCGAGTGACCGCATCACGGAGTCGACCGACCCCCTCACGGAGTCGACCGACTGTCGCGCGAGGTCGAGTTTCCGTCGCGCGAGGTCGAGTTTCCGTCGCGCGGAGTCGAGCTTCTCTCTCGCGGAGTCGACCGATTTGTGCGCGGAGTCGACCGACCGTCGCGCGATCGAGAGTGACCGTCGCGCGGAGTCGAGCCACTGGCACGCGAAGTCGACCGACTTGCGCGCGAAGTCGAGCCACCGACACGGGAGGTCGAGTCACCGGCACGCGAGGTCGACCGACTGTCGCGCGATCGAAACGTCGCGCGACGCGACACGAAGATCGGTGGAAGGAACGAAGACTCTTCGTCGAACGAGGTCATCCCACAGGCGCGGCGCTCACTCCGTCGGTAGCCCGAGCTTCCGTCGCGCCTGGATGCAATCGAGCGTGATCTGGCCCTTCAGCTCGTCGAGGCCGGCGAACTTCTGCTCCCCGCGCAGCCGGGCCACGAGGTGCACGCGCAGGCGCTCGCCGTAGAGGTCCCCCGCGAAGCCGAGGAGGTACGCCTCCACCGTCCGCGCGGTGCCGCCCACCGTCGGGCGCATGCCGATGTTCGTCACGCCGCCGGGCAGCGCCGTCACCTCCCCGTCCTCCTCGAGGATCTCCGCGCGCACCGCGTAGACGCCGTCGAGCGGCAGCATCTCGGCCACCGGGGCGATGTTCGCGGTCGGCACGTTGATCGTCCGCCCGCGCTCCTCGCCGTGGACCACCACCCCCGAGACCGAGTGCGGCCGCCCGAGCACCCGCTCCGCCTCGTCGAGCGTCCCCGCGGCGATGGCCTCGCGCGCCCGCGTGCTCGAGAAGCGGCCGTTCGCGTCGCTCGCGATGCCGTGGACGCGCACCTCGAACCCCAGCTCGGCCCCCAGCGACCGCAGGAGCGAGAGGTCCCCGACGCGCCTGGTCCCGAAGCGGAAGTTCTGCCCGACGACCACGACGCGCGCCTGCAGCGCCTCCGCCACGAGCTCCCGGACGAATCGCTCCGGCTCCCAGCTCGCGAAGTCCGCGTCGAAGCGGCGCGCGTAGACCCGCGCGACGCCGAGCTCCCCCATCAGCTCGGCGCGGCGCTCCAGCGTCGTCAGCACCGGCGGCGCTCCGCCGCCCACGATGGCCGCGGGGTGCGGGTCGAACGTGAGCACGCTCGGCACGAGCCCCTGGGCGTGGGCCGCCTGCACCGCCTCCGTGAGCACCGACTGGTGCCCGCGGTGCACGCCGTCGAAGTTCCCGATGACCAGCGCGCTCGCCTCGGCTGCGACCGGCCCCGGCGGCGTCGTCTCGTCGAGGATCCGCAGGTCGGCGCGCTGGCTCATCGCACGCCGAGCCTTAGCATGCCGCGAAGATCACGGCGGGGGGAGGCACACCATCGCGATGGCACCGCCGTTGTTTGGATCGGGCACCGGGGTACACGTGTCGACCGAGGTGGTGCAGGGCACCGTCTCGCAGCGCGGCAAACAGGCGATGGGCACCGCCGGAGCCGCCGTGCCTTGCGGAATGGTGGTCGCGGTGAAGGTCGCGCTGGCCGGCGGTCCGTTGGTGTTCACGCAGTTGTTGGGGTTCAGCGCGTCGACGACCTCGACGACGGCGCGATTGCCCTGCGAGTAGAGGACGGGTCGAGGCTTCAGCGTGCACGTCAGACCGGTGGACGTCCCGCTGTAGACCGTCGTTCCCTCGGTGCCGGAGCAGGCGCCCGACTCGTTCGGAACCGTCCACGCCTGGCCGTTCGGGTAGACGACGTTGATGGCGTAGCGCCCCTTGGGCAGGCACCCGAACTGGACGTTCTGCACCAGGCCCGTGGCCTGATAGCGGTGGTCTACGTCGCCGTTGCTCAGGATGTCCGTCGGGACGATGGGCCCGATGGAGTTGTCCGGCATGGTGCTCTGAGGGGAGCTGGCGGTGGGGCCGCCCGAGAAGGGCGTGACGATGGTGCCACGGGTGTCGAGCGCCGGCGGGTCGTCGAAGAGGTGGGCGAAGCAGATCACCGCCGGCCGCAGCGCGACGGTCAGGTGGTCCTGCGTGAAGACGGTGGGTTGCCCCGTCTGGTAGTTGAAGAGCGTCCCGTTGTACGAGGTGAACGGGTCGAACGTCTGCCCGGTGGCAGCCGCGATGAGCTGGGCGGAGCCCTCGCCGGCCACCGTGTTGTAGAGCGTGTCGGCCTGAGCCATGCCGCCGAGGGGGCCCATCTGCGCCGGCCCGAGGAGCGTGATGCCCTGCATGATGACCACGGGCTGGCCCGCGGCCCCCTGCGCGGTCAAGCTGGCCGGGTCCTCGATGTGGGCGACCGGCGTGGAGGCCGGGTTCGAGTCGATCAACTTGCTGAGGATGACCTCCGGCCACAGCATCGGCGCGTTGTTGCCCTCGGGGATCTGCAGCGCGTTCCACTGCTGCGTCGTCGGGTCGAAGTACGCGTTCTGCCAGACGCTGAACGTCCCCTGCGGCGTCCCCTGACTGAGCTGGAAGTTGAACGGGTCGTTCTGACCCGCGGGGATTCCGCTGCTCGAGCACGGGTTCGTCGTCGCCCCCAGCGATTGCGTCGGCGCGGCGCACGCGACCTCGTCGGAGGCGACGCCGAACTTGAGGTAGAGGTGCGGGAGCACGGCCTCGAACAGATTGACGTTCTGCTGCGGGGCCGACGTGTCCGTGACGTTCGGGGCCGACAGCGTCTGGATGTCCTGCGGGATCTTGAGGATGGGGAGGTAGTCGGCCTGATCGGTGCCCCCGGCGCCCGTGCTGTCCGCGCTGGTTCCGGCGTTGGTGTTGCCGGTGGCCGGGACGTCCGACTCCTGGTCCGGCGTCTTGTTGTCGATCGTGAGGCCGTCGGACGAGATCGTGCTCTCGTAGGGCATCCCGTTGCCGTACGGCAAACCGTAGGCATAGAAATACGGCCGCGTGTTCGTGAGCACCGACCCGAGGCTGACCGTGACGTCGCTCGCCACGTAGCCTTGGGACGGCATGTCGTAGGGCGGGATGTACCCGGGCGGCAACATCGCCCCCCCGGGGTTGTACTGGGCCGGCGTCTCCTGCGTGCCGACGACGACCGGGATGAAGCTCGGGCTGTAGTCCGGGTTGTCGTTGATGGCCTCGAGCGCGGCCGCGGTGTCGATGTCACCACCCGCCACGTCGGACCGCTCGGGCAGCTCGCGGAACTTGAACGTCGGCAGGAAGTCGCCCGTGTAGTCGAAGAAGCCCTCGATCACGTAGGTGGCGGCCGACATCGGCGACACCGCGAACGGGGAGCTCACCGTGATCGTGTCGGTGAAGCCGTGGTCCTTCGGGCAGTAGACGTTGTCGGTGCCCGTGTAGCGCGGCTCGTTGGCGAAGAGCACGTCCCCCGTCACGTCGACGAAGTTGGACGGGAGGACGGCCAGCCCGTTCGGCGGCGGCAGGTTCCGCTGATCGAATATGAGGAGGATCGCGTTGCCGACGATGTGGCCGTTGAACGAGCAGGGGTGCGGCCCCTGGTAGAGGACGGTGCCCTGGATGACGCCTTCCGCCGGGTAGATCCGGGCGCCGGGGTCGTCGGGCACGTTGTCCGAGCACGCGACGACGGCGGTGAAGAAGAGTGCGAAGGGGGTGAACGAGCGGGTACCCATGTCCGTGTTCCCTCAGAACTTGTAGGAAAACATGCCCATCACCCGGCGACCGATGACCTGACCGAAGGGGTGCTCGCGGTGCTGATCGTCGAGCAGGTTGAACCCGACGGCGCGAAGCTCCGCCTGGTTCTTGAGGAAGCGGTAGCCGACGCTGGCGTTCAAGAGCTCGTACGCGGGCAGGTAGAACGACTGGTACTCGATGCGCTGTTTCTGGATGTCCTCCACCTGCTCCGCCCAGGTCTGCTGCGTGACGTAGTGGAAGTCGATCGAGCCATCGATGCCGACCTTGGTGCGGAGCTGGACGCCGGTGTTGAACTTCACCGCGCTCGTGCGCGAGTCCGCGGCGAGCAGCGCGAGCTGGTCCGCCGAGCACCCCGACTCGTCCTCCTTCACGTCCATCAGCGTGCCGTTCGCGTAGACGTCGAGACCTTCGACCGGGAACGTACGGACGCCGAGCTCCGCGCCGTAGACGTTGTACTTCTGGCACTGGTTCTCGAAGCCGCCGAGGAAGGCCGGGTAGAGACCGGTCTCCTCGCTCGGCGCGGTGGGCACGTTCGGGTTCGCGATGTCGCCGACCGTGATCGGACGGTTCGGGGCGAGCTCGATGAGGTTGTCGGCGTGGTTGTAGAAGAACGCGGTGTCGACCGTGAAGTAGTCGCTCTCCGAGTTCAGGTACCCGAGCTCGGTCGTGAAGATCTGCTCCGGGTTCACCTTGAAGCTCGGGTTGTCCGAGCGCTGCCCCTCGGAGAGGAGCGACACGCCGGCGAGCGGGAGCTGCACCGGGATGCCGAGGTACGACTCGAGGAACGTCGGCGTACGGAAGGCGGTGCCGACGATGCCGCGGATGGTCGACTGCTTGGTCGGGTGGTAGAGGATCGACGCGCGCGGCGACTGCACGATGCGGTTCAGGTAGGGCACGTAGTCCGCGCGGTAGTCGCCGACGATGGCGAGGCGCGGGCCGATCTTCACCTGGTCGTGGACGAAGAAGCCGGCGTGGTTCTCCGTCTCGCTGTTCGCCTCGTACGTCCAGTAGACGGACTTGAACCGGTAGGCCGCGCCGACGTGGAGATCGTTGTCGACGTTGGGGCCGAAGGCGAACTGGTCGATGTACTGGAGCTCACCGTCGACCACGTACGTCCGGTAGCTCGACGGCAGGAGCGACTGGCCGATGTACGAGGCGTTGAGGCTGTTGTCGCCCTGGAACGTGTTGAAGAACGTCCGCGCCTCGACGTGCTTCGAGTGAGCGAAGAGGGTGCCCTCACCCTGGATGAAGGGGCTGAGGAGGAGGTCGTTGATCGGGCCGATGCCGAGGGCCTCGAGGCTGCCCTGGGTGAAGCCGCCCTGCGCGCCGATGGTGACGTCCTTGCCGAACTGGCGCGTCACCGTGCCGTCGATGCGCGACGTGCGCTGCGACTGGTTCTGATCGGCCGTGCCGAGCGTGAGGTCGGTGCGTCCGTCGGGGATCTCACGGCTCCAGCGCGGCAGGTAGTCGTAACCAGCCGAGATGCGGTAGGCGAGCTCCTTGTCGCGACCGCTCGCGTAGACGGTGCCGTGCGTCGTGTTGTGGTCGCCGTAGGCGACGTTGAAGCCGCTGCCGCCCTCGCCCGGGGTCTTCGTGATGATGTTGATGACGCCGTTGAACGCGTCGGCGCCGTAGAGCGCGGAGCCGGGGCCGCGGACGACCTCGATGCGCTCGATGTCCTCGACGCCGATGGACAGGGTCGCCCAGAAGGTGGCGCCCACGAGATCGACGTACACGCTCCGGCCGTCGACGAGGACGAGCACCTTGTTCGAGAGGCGCTGGTTGAAGCCGCGCAGCGAGACCTCGGTCTGCGAGCCGGTGGTCTCCATGATGTCGACGCCGGCGAGGCGCCGGAGGAGCTCGGGGATCTTCGTGATGCCCGAGAGCCGGATGTCCTGCTCGGTGATGATCGACGTGGAGTTCGGCGCGTCGAGGGGGCTCTGCGCCGTCTTCGACGCGGTGACGACCGTCTCTTCGAACACCTCTTCGGTCTTCAGCGCACCTTCCTGCGGGAGGGCGCCCTCGCCCGGCTTGCCGCCGGGTTTGACCCCGGCCCCGGGGCCGGTCGGCGCTCCGCCCGGCTGCGTCCCGGCTCCCGGTCCCGTCGGCGCTCCGCCCGGCTGCGTCCCGGCTCCCGGTCCCGTCGTCCCCGGGCCCGTGGGGGTCTGGGTCGTGGCCTCCAGAAGCTCGGCCTGCTGCTTGCGCGTGCGGGCCTCGAGCGCGGCGACGATCTGCGCGACCTCGTCGCGGTCCTTCGGGTTCCCTTCGAGGTACTTCTTGTAATAGGCGACCGCGTTCTCGAGGTCGCCCTGATCGACGTAGGCGCGGGCGATGTTGTAGAGGACGTTCGGGTGCGGAAGGATGTCGTACGCCTTCTTCAGCTCCTCGATGCCGACCTCGTACCGGCCGTCGGCAATCTCGGCCATGCCCTTCTTGAAGTGGGCGCGGGCCTCCGTTCGCTCGTCGGCGCGCGCGCTGCCAGAGGAGAGGACGAGGGCGCCGAAAAAGAGCCCGGCGGCGATCCTTGCGAGCTTTCGTTGAGCCACGTTTTCGAGCTCCGTCGAGTGAGCCGGGAACGCGGTGGTGAAGAAGGATGAAGCCCGCCCGCGCGTCTCGGCATCTCCGAGGCTCGCACGATCGTCCGCGCGTCGGACGCTGCGAGCAGTACCCCGGCACCGCTACCGCGAGGATAGATCAGCCGTCACGACGGTGTCTTCTTTTCTTATGCGAGGACAACCACCATCGCCGCCCGCGCGGAAGCGCGCCCCCCCCCAAGTCAGTAACGGGGTCAGTACGGGATGTCGCTCTTGTAGCCCGACGGCGGCGGCGCGTTTTCCTTCGGCTGCGCCGCCGGACGGTAGACCGGGCCCGCGGGGGCCGGCGTCAGCTTCACGGTGACGGGGCTGTCGCCCACCTTCACCGTCTTATTCTCGACGCGATAGCCGTTCCGCGTGAACGAGAGCTTGTGGTCCCGCGTGGGGTCCGCGTCGGCGCCCTTGTAGAGGATGTCGCACGGCGTGCTGCTGCACATCTCGACGCCGTCTTCCTTCACGCTCGCGCCGTCGGGGTCCGTATTGACGCGGACCTTCACGAGCGTCGCCCCCGGGGCCGCCGCCGTCGCCGTGGTCGGCGTCGCCGCGGTCGGCGTGTCCGGCGTGGTCGGTGACGTGGGCGCAGTCGCGGTGGTCGACGTGGTGCTCCCCGTCGTCGGCGCGGGCTTGCTCGGACGGAGGGCGACGAAGCCGATGATGCCCGCGATCGCGAGCGCCCCGACGACGGCGGCCACGAGCATCCCCTTCGAGCCGGACTTGCCCGGCGGCTGCGACATGAGCGGGGCCCCGGCGGCGGGCGAGTCGCTCGGCACCGCGAGCGGCGACGGGATGCTCCCCGGATCGCTCGTCGTCGTCGGCGACAGGAACGCCGGGTTGGCCCCGCTGCCGCTCATGCCGTTCGCCGTCACCTGCGGGCCGCTGCCCGACCCGGACAGCGCGCGGTACTCCCCGGTGCCGACGCCGCTGATCGTCGCGGTCATCGCCCCGCCGCCGACGCGCTTGAGCGAGGCGAGCACCTCGTCCATCGACCGGAAGCGCTGGTCGGGATCCTTCGCCATGCAGCGCGCGACGGTGTCCTCGATCGCCGGGGACACGTTCACCGCGGGGTTCATCTGGCGGAGCGCCGGCGCCTCTTCGTTCACGTGCGCCATCAGGATGTTGACGCTGTTCGGACGATCGAACGGCACCTTGCCGGTGATCATCTCGTACATGATGATGCCGAGCGCGTAGATGTCCGTCCGCGCGTCGACCTTGTCGCCGCGGATCTGCTCGGGCGCCATGTACTTCGGGCTGCCCATGAAGCGGCCCGTCTGCGTGAGGTCCTCGCCCTTGCCGTCCCCGGAGACGTTCTTCACGAGCCCGAAGTCGAGCACCTTCACGAAGTCGGTCTCGTCGCCGTGCTCGACGAGGAAGATGTTCGCCGGCTTGAGGTCGCGGTGGATGACGCCGAGCGAGTGCGCCTCGCGGAGGGCGCGGCAGATCTGCCGGGCGATGTGGGCCGCGCGCTCCTCGGGGAAGTGCGACGCCTCGCGGATGGCCCGGTGGAGCGTGTGCCCCTCCAGGTACTCCATCGCCATGTAGTAGATGTCGTCTTCCGTCCGGCCGTAATCGAAGATCGTCACCGTGTTCGGGTGCGTGAGCTTCGACGCGATGCTCGCCTCGAGGAAGAAGCGCTTGTGGAACTCCGGATCGTGCTCCCCGGCGTAGTTGGGGTTCAGCACCTTGATCGCGCACACGCGCCCGAGGGGGGACTGCTCGGCCCGATACACCTTGCCCATGCCGCCACGGGCGATGAGGGCGTTGATCTTGAAGCGATCGTTGATGACGCGACCGATCAACGGGTCGGGAGCGCCCGAGCTCTTCGACAGTGCCGCTGATGCGCGATCCGTCATTGGTGACGCTCCCCGTGAGTCAGTGGCCAAAAGGCGCAGGGACCCGCCATCTCAGTGTGCCTGCACGGTTCCACCGTGTCAACGCGCGGAGGACCCCCCCGAGCGAGGGTAACGGGCCCCTGGAAAGCCAACCTTTCCGGGCACCTTCTGTAGGCTTGTCCACCAACGGTACACACAAGATGGGACACCGCGTCGAAGGGCTCCGGATGCCCTCGTGATGGTGGAAGGCTAGACGCATCTACGTGCGATGGGCAAGCGAGTCGAGGTATGAAGAAGCGCGATGAACCCGGCCCGCCGTCTCCTCTCGCAGCTCTTCCGTCTCCTCCCCCGCCTCTCCCTCTACGCCGTCACCGTGCTCGCGGTCCTCGCGATCCCGACGCCGGCGCTGGCGGGCGGGGGCTTCACCGTCAAGACCACCGAGGTCACCGAGAGCCAGGGCGAATGGCACGTGAAGGTGCGCATCGATCTCTCGCGCGCGCCGGGGATGATGCACATCCCGATGCGCTTCACCTTCTCGAAGGAGGCGGTCGACGAGCGCGCGATCATGTCGCGGGGGGCGGAGCCCGTGCATCACCGCAACGTGCTCGACGTGACGCCGAAGCAGATCCAGTCGATGGACGTCGACTTCGCCGACCCGAGCGGCAAGGTCTTCAAGTCGACGTACTTCGAGTTCGACCTCCGGCGGGACGGCGGCTACTTCGAGGCGGGCGAGTACCAGGTGAGCCTCTCCGGCCCCGACGGCGACGTGGGCGGCTCGCAGAAGCTCGTCCTCAAGGGCGACAACCCCCCGGTCTACCGCGGCGCGATGGACTTCACGGATCCGAAGGCGGCGGCCAAGAAGGGGCCGAAGATCCAGAGCGTCGACAACGGCGTCGACGCCGGGGCGAAGGTCGCTTCGAACGACGACTCGTCGGGCAGCGGCATCCCGGCGGGCGA
Source organism: Polyangiaceae bacterium (assembly GCA_050012715.1). GTDB lineage: Bacteria > Myxococcota_A > Polyangia > Polyangiales > Polyangiaceae > Palsa-1150. The sequence continues at coordinate 3,589 of JBEKGQ010000029.1, read as the reverse complement.
CGTGCAGGCGGTCGGCAACGGCGGCTCGATGGTCCCGGACAGCGCCTTCAACAAGACGTCCGAGGAGGAGGCGGTGCAGGGGCACCCCAAGGGCTGCGGCTGCGTGGCGGCGGGGCTCGACGGCGGCACCTTCGCGGGCGGCTCGCTGGCGCTGCTCGGCCTCGGGCTCGTCGTCGCGCGCCGTCGTCGATGACGCCGGCCGAAGCGATCGCGCAGGCCAGGAAGGGCAAGCTCCTGCCGTTCTACGTCGTGGCGGGCGAGGAGCGCCTCTTGCGCGACGAGGTGGTCGCCGAGCTGCGCGCCGCCTCGCTCGCGGGCGGAGTCGCGGCGTTCAACGAGGACAAGTTCACCGCGGGAGAGGTCGACGTCGACGCGGTCGTGTCGGCGGCGCGCACCGTGCCGATGATGGCGCCGCGTCGGTTCGTGCTGCTCCGCGGCGCCGAGCGCTGGGACACCTCGGAGGGCGAGACGTCGCCGTTCGACCGCCTCGCCGAGTACGCGGCTTCGCCGGTGGACACCGCGTGCCTCGTCGTCGTCGCGGCGAAGCTCGACGGGCGGCGCAAGCTCGCCCAGATCGCGCGCAAGCAGGGCTTCCTCGTCCAGTGCGAGCCGCTCGACGCGCGGGCCCTGCCCGAGTGGATCGCGACCCGCTTCGCCGCCAAGGGGCACGAGGTCGACCGGGACGTCGCGGAGCTCCTCGCCGCGCTGGCCGGGCCGCAGCTCTCCTCGGTCGACGACGCCATCGAGCGGCTGTCGCTCTACGTCGGCCCGGGCAACCCGGTCGACGAGGCGGCGGTCGGCGCCTGCGTCGCGCGGGTGCGGACGGCAGACACCTGGGCCCTGGTCGACGCGGTGGGGGCGCGCGATCTCGGCCGGGCCCTGCGCACCCTCGCCGATGCCTACGATCCGCGCGAGCGCGGTCTCCCTCTGCTCGGGGCCCTCGCCTGGTCCATCCGTCAGCTCGCCCGCTACCAGGCGGCGGTCGAGAGCGGGGCGTCGCCCGACGACGCCGCGCGCCGGGCCGGCGTCTTCCAGCCCTTCCGCGCGCGGGAGCTCGCGGCCAAGGCCCGCGCGGTGAGGCCTCGCGAGGTGGAGCGGTGGATGCTCGTCCTGGCGGAGACGGACCTCGCCCTGAAGAGCTCTCGCCGCGCCGCCGACGCCATCCTCGAGGACATGCTGACGCGCCTCTGCCGTGCCGAAACGCGCGCGGCGAGGGCGGCATCGTAGAGAAGAGCCATTTGACGGCGACCCGACTCGTCCCTATCTAGGTTCGAAAGAATCGGGCGAAGAGCCACGGAGATTGAGATGCACGTCCCCCCGCGGGTGATCCGGCCTCAAAAGAACAGCAAAAGCACCGAGTGTCTGGCCCAGGCCACCCTCCCGACGCGACACGGTGACTTCGAGACCTACGTGTTCCCGGACGAGCACGTGGCCCTCGTCTACGGCGACGTCCGCGGCCGGGAGGACGTGCTCGTGCGCGTCCACTCCGAGTGCATGACGGGCGAGGTGTTCGGCTCCCTCAAGTGCGACTGCAAGCCGCAGCTCGACGCGGCGATGGCGGCGGTGGCGAACGCCGGCGCGGGCGCCGTCCTCTACCTGCGGCAAGAGGGGCGCGGCATCGGCCTCGCGAACAAGATCCGCGCGTACGCCCTGCAGTCACGCGGCCACGACACGGTCGACGCGAACCGCCTCCTCGGCCTGCCGGACGACGCGCGCCGCTACGACGTCGCGCGCGACATGCTCGCGCACCTCGGCGTCGCGAGCGTCCGCTTGATGACCAACAACCCGGCCAAGGTGCGCGCGCTCGGCACCCTCGGCGTCACCGTGACCGGGCGCGTGCCGGTCATCGTGCCGCCCAACAAGCACTCCGCCCGCTACCTCGAGGCCAAGCGCGAGCGCATGGAGCACGATCTCCCCGACGCCCTGCGCGCCGCGGCCAGCGACGCGGAGTAGCGGTCCCGCGTATAGTGATGCGCGCCCCATGCGCATCGCCCTCACGTACAACCTCCGCGTCACCGACTCCGAGGAAGAAGCCGAGTTCGACGCGCCGGAGACCATCTCGGTCCTCGAGCGCGCCCTCGCGCGCTCCGGGCACCGGGTCGAGCCGTTCGACGTGACCGGGCCCGCCTCGCTGCTCGTCACGCGGCTCGAGGCGTTCGCGCCCGACATCGTGTTCAACCTGGCCGAGGGGCACCGCGGCAAGACGCGGCGCGCGTTCTATCCCGCGCTCTTCGAGGAGCTCGGGCTGCCGTCGACCGGCAGCGACGCGTACACGCTCACCGTCACGCTCGACAAGGCCCTCACCAAGAAGCAGCTCGCCGGCTGGGGCGTCCCGAGCCCGCGCGGCCGCTTCGTCACGCGCGCGTCGCTCCGCAGCGGCGGCCTCGACGAGCTGCCCTTCCCGGTGCTCGTGAAGCCGAACTTCGAGGGCTCCAGCAAGGGCATCGGGCAGGACAGCGTCGTCGAGGACCCCATCGCCCTCGGCCGCGTGCTCGACGATCTGCTCGCCAAGTACCCCGACGGCGCGTGCATCGAGCGCTACGTCCCCGGGGTCGACGTCCGCGTCGTCCTCGTCGAGGGCCTCCCCGCGCTGCCGCCGGTCGAGACCATCGTCGATCCGAGCTATGCGCGTCGCTTCGACGTCTTCGACTACAAGCTGGCCAACGTCGACACGCGCTTCGTCGAGCGGCGGGCCCCGGCGCGCCTCGCCCCCGGCGTGCTCGAGCGCCTGCGCGATCTCGCGGAGCGGACGCTCGCCGCCTTCCCGCTGCGCGACGTCGCGTCGCTCAACTTCCGCGTCGGCGCGGACGGCGAGGTGTGGTTCCTCAGCACGACCGCCATCCCGAGCTTCGACCCGACGGGCGCCCTCTTCACCGCGACGCGCGCCAGCGGCTACGACTACGACGCCACCGTGCAGGCGGTCCTGCGCTCGGCCGCGAAGCGCCACGGCCTCACCGCGATGCTCGACGGCACGAAGCCTCGCCCGCCACGGGCGCGGCGCACGAGCCTGCGCGTCGGCCTCGCCTTCAACATGAAGCGCATCGACTCGCACGCGGGCGACGACCGCGAGGCGGAGTACGACGCGCCGGAGACGATCCAGGCCATCACCCAGGCCATCGAGAGCCACGGGCACGTCGTCGTGCCGCTCGAGGCGACGCAGGAGTTCCCCCGCGCGCTCATGGCGTCGAACGTCGACGTCGTCTTCAACATCGCCGAGGGCATGTCCGGCCGCAGCCGCGAGGCGCAGGTGCCGAGCCTCTGCGAGCTCCGCGGCATCCCCTACACCGGGAGCGACTCGGCGACCCTCTCTTTGTGCCTCGACAAGGCCCTCGCCAAGCGCCTGCTCGTCGACGTCGACACCCCGGCCTTCCAGGTGCTCACGACCGGGCGCGAGAAGCTCCGGCCGTTCCGCTACCCGGTCATCGTGAAGCCCAACCAGGAAGGGACGAGCAAGGGCATCACCAAGAAGAGCGTGTGCGACGACGAGGCGCGCCTCCGCGAGGTCGCCCGCGAGCTCATCGACCGCTACGGGCAGCCGGCGCTGGTCGAGGAGTACATCGTCGGGCGGGAGCTCACCGTCGGCCTGCTC
>JBEKGQ010000028.1:0-20620 GCA_050012715.1 Polyangiaceae bacterium | reverse complement strand
CACGAGCGATCGCGGAACCCCTTGCGGTAGGCGAGCGCGTGGAGGCGCGCTTGCAGCTTGCCGAGCCGCTTCTCGTACGCTGCCTCGGAGAGGCGCCGCGAGAGGTCGAGCTCCTCGATGACGTCGCGCGAGTCGAGGGGGGCCGCCGGAGGGGGGGCCGCGCGCACGGTGGCGGTACGCTTGCCCGCCGCGAGGCGCTTCTTCATGGCGTCGAGCAGGGTGCGGCCGACGGTGAGGTTGCGGTAGCGCGAGTCGGTGGCCTCGATGACCGTCCACGGGGCCTCGGCGGTGCTCGTCTCGCGGAGGGCGCGCTCGGTGACCTCGCGGAAGCGGTCGTAGCGCTCGTGATCCTTCCAGTCCTGCGCGGTCACCCGCCACGCGGTGGCGGGCTTCGACTCGAGCTTCTCGAAGCGCCGGCGCTGCGCCTTCTTCGAGAGGTGCAGCCAGAGCTTCACGACGAGGGCCCCCTCGTCGGCGAGCATCCGCTCGAAGCGCGAGATCTCGGCCAGCGTGCGCGTCATCTCGCTGCCGCCGACCGTGCCGTAGACGCGGCCCATGATGGGCGCGGTGTACCAGGAGCCGAGGAAGACCCCCGTCTTTCCCTTGGGCGGGAGCCGGCGCCAGAAGCGGTACATCGGCGGTCGCGCGCGTTCTTCGTCGTTGGGCTCGCCGAGGGCGTGCACCTGGATGTGGCGCGGGTCCATCCACTCGTTGAGGAGGTTGACGATCTCGCCCTTGCCCGCCCCGTCGGCGCCGCTCGAGAGGAGGATGACCGGGAACTCGGCCCGCTCGAGGACCTGCATCTGCGCGTCGAGGAGCTGCGCGCGGAGCTTGGCGACCTCCCGCTCGTAGTGACGCTTCTCGACGGAATGCCCCAGCTCGGCCGATTCGAACATGTGGGCTGGATGATACGCCGAGCCTATGATTCGAGGCGGTGCACCTCGCCCGCCGCCTCCTGCGCCCCCTCTCCTGCGCCTGGCTGGCGACCGCCCTCGCGATGGCGGCCCCCGTCGCGCACGCGCAGGACGATCGCGCGCGCAGGGGAGAAGGCGTTCGCGAAGAAGGACTATGCGCTCGCCGCACGCCGCTTCGAGGAGGCCAACCGCCTGGCGCCCCACCCCAACGCGACGTGGAACGAGGCCCGCGCGCTGCTCCACGCGGGAGAGAAGGCGCGCGCGGCCAACGCGTACGCGAAGTACCTGCGCGACGCCCCGGCGGACACGCGCGATGGGGGGGAAGCGACGCGCGCGCTCGACGGCCTGGGCAAGGGGCTCGTCCTCGTGCGCGTGGACGCCCCGGGCTTCGACGTGGTGCTGCTCGACGACCAGCGCGTCGACACGCCTAGCCTCTACGTGGACCCGGGCCGCCACGTGGTCGAGGGCCGCGCGGGCGACCAAGTGGTGAAGGCGGAGGCGAAGGGGGACGCGGGGGCGACGGTCGACGTGAAGCTCGCGGTGCCGACTCCGACCCCGACTCCGACTCCGACTCCGACGCTGACCCCGACTCCGACTCCGACGCTGACCCCGACTCCGACTCCGACGCTGACCCCGACTCCGAGCCCGACCCCGACTCCCTCGTCCTCCGGGTGGTCGCCCGCCGTCGTCTGGGTCGGCGCCGGTGTCACCGCCCTCTCCACCGCCGCCACCGTCTGGTCCGGCATCGACACCGTCTCCTTCAAGAACAACACCTACGACGCGAACCAGACGACCGCGAACTACGACACCGGCCGCGACAAGATGCAGCGCACCAACGGGCTCCTCATCCTGAGCATCCTCGCGGGCGGGTTCACCGGCGCCGCCGCGATCTGGCTCGTCGACTGGCACCGCCCCCACGAGGCGCGCACGGGCCTCGCGAGCCTCGTCGCGACCGTCGGCCCCTCGCCCGCGTCGCTCGTGCTCGGCGGCACCTTCTGATGAGCAGCAACGTCACCTTCGCCCCCGGCCAGCGCGTCGGCAGCTACGAGATGCTCGTCGAGCTCGCGTCGGGCGGGACGGCGACGGTGGGCATCGCCGTCTACCGCGGCGCGGAGGGCTTCGAGCGGCTCGTCGTCCTCAAGCGGGTGCACCGGTACCTGACGAAGGACCGCGACTTCATGAACATGCTGCTCGACGAGGCGCGCCTGGCGTCGAGCATCCGCCACCCGAACGTCGTGCCGGTCATCGACGTCGTGCGCACCGAGGACGAGGTGAGCCTCGTCATGGACTACGTGGAGTCGGTGTCGCTCTCGCAGCTCACGCGCGAGGCGGAGCGGACGGGCAAGCGCCTGCCGATCGCGGTGGCCGCGCGCATCGTCTACGACGCGCTCATCGGGTTGCACGAGGCGCACGACGCGGTGGACATTCGCCGGCAGCCGCTCGGCATCGTGCACCGCGACGTCAGCCCGCAGAACATCGTGGTCGGCGTGGACGGGGTGAGCCGCGTCATCGACTTCGGCATCGCGAAGGCGCGGAGCCGCATCGCCAGCACGCGCGCCGGCACCATCAAGGGGAAATGCGCCTACATGGCGCCGGAGCAGGCGGACGGGCTGCCGATCGACCGGCGGTGCGACGTGTTCGCGGCGGGGATCGTGCTGTGGGAGTCGCTGACGGGGAAGCGCCTCTTCCAGGGTGACGACGAGTTCGACGTGATGCGCCGGGTGATGCGGGCCCCCATCCCCGCGCCGTCCAGCGCAAACCCCGAGTGCGGTCCTGACGTGGACGTCGTGCTGTCGCACGCGCTGGCGCGGCCGCTCGAAGAGCGGTTCCAGACGGCGCGGGCCTTCGCGCGAGCGCTTGAGCAGGCGATCCCGCTGGCGCCGGCGCGCGCGGTCGGCGAGCAGGTCGAAGCCATCTGCGGCGCGGAGCTCGAGTACCGGCACGGGCGGCTGCAGGCCATCCTCGGCGAAGAGCTCGACAAGCTGACGACGCACCGGTCGCTCGCGGTACCCCTCGCGCCGCTCGTCGTACCGCCGGTCGCGCCGCCGAGCACGGAGATGGCCGCGGAGTCGGACATCGTCGAGCCCCCGAAGCGATCGCTGACGCCGATGCTCCTCGGCGTGACGGGGGTGTCGCTCCTCCTGGGGGCCGGGGCGGCGACGGTCTGGCTCTCGCGCACGCCCACCGCGACGACGGCGAGCTCGGCGACGGCGAGCTCGGCGACGGCGACGGCGACCGCGACCGCGACCGCGTCCGCGACCGCGACCGCGACCGCGATCGCGACCGCGACCGCGACCGCGATCGCGACCGCGTCCGCGTCCGCGTCCGCGCCCACGCTCTCGCTCGCGCCCACGCCCCCTCCCAAGCCCCACCCTCCCCCCAGCGCCCCTCCCCCCGAGCTCAAGAGCAACCCCTACTCCCACTGAAGTACGCTCCCCCCATGCATCGCGCCCTGGTCGCCCTCCTCGTCCTCCCGGGCGTCGCGGTCACCGCGTGCACCACCTTCGACTTCCCCGCCCCCTCGACGGCGCCCTCCGATGCCGCCGCCACCGACGCCACGCTCACCGGCGACGCGCCCGACGCCCCGGTCGACGGCAGCTCCCCGCCCGCGGCCTACCTCGACACCGACGACGCGGCCCGCCTCTGCTCCCTCCTCTTCCAGTGCCCGCACCTCGACGACGCGATCGCCCTCTCCATCGCGCTCCCCCTCGACGACCCCTCGCCGCTCAATTTCGCAGCCTGCATGGACTGGGTCGCCGGTCCCATCGATCCGGGGCGACTCGGCCTCATGCCGCAGCGGGCCCTCCTCTCCGCCGTCGCGGCTGCCACCTCGTGCGCGGCCGCCGGCGCGGCCCTTCCCGTGCAACCCGCCACCACCGGCTCGACCTGCGGCCTCACGTGCCCCACCGGCAGCGAGCTCTCGACGTGCTCGGCCGACGCGGGCACCTACGTCCTGCCGTGCCAGCCCCCCTACTTCGGCCAGGCCGGTGCCTGCTTCGCCACCGACGCGGGGGCCACCTGCGTGAGCACCGGGTCCTGCCCCACCGGGCTCTCGTGCTCATCCGACGAGACATCGCTCATCCAGTGCTTCCCCCCGGGCTACGCCACCTTCGTGTCGTACGACTGCACGCTCACCGCCCGGCAGTGCTTCGTCCAGGCCAAGGGCGGCGGCCTCGCGGATTGCGTGATCCCCGGGCACAACACGGCTCCATGCCCGCTGCACGACCGTCGCGACGCCTGCGACGGCACATCGGTGCTCGCGTGCGCCGGCGGGCTCGCCGCGCAGACGGAGTTCGACTGCAATGCGGTGAACCGCACCTGCCGGATCTCATCGGCGCTCGACGCGCGCTGCGTCGGCGCGGCGGACAAGTGCACGCCGTTCGACACCGGCGAGAACGCGTGCAGCGGCACGATGATCACGGTGTGCATCGGCGGCGTACCGTCGTCGTACGACTGCAGCTCCATCGGCAAGAGCTGCGTCGCCGGTGCCGCAGGGCAGACCGCCCACTGCGGGTGACGGCCGACTCGCTACGGCGGGAGCTCCTCCGGCCCCGCGTAGAGCGCCCACGCGGACGCCAGGTCCTGCACGATGTGCCCGAGGGACTTGTACGCGGTGAGCTCGTCGTCGGTGCGGCGCCCGGGGATCGCTCCCGCGAGCACCTGGCCGATCTCGGCGACGACGTGCTCGTCGCCGATGCGTCCCGCCGCCCTCGCGGCCAGAAACTCCGCCCCTTGCTGGAGCACCCCCTCGCGGCTGTCCGCGACGAAGCGGGAGCGTTCGACGAGGTCCGTGTCGACCTCGACCGGGCCCGCGTAGCTCGAGCCCACGATGTTCACGTGCGTGCCCGGCCGCACCCACGCCCCGCGGAGCACGGGCTCCGGCGCCGCCGTCACGGTGCAGACGATGTCCGCGTGGGCCACCGCCGCTTCGGCCGTCGGCGCGGGCGCGCACGGGATCCCCAGCTCCGCCGCCATCCGCCGGGCGAAGGCCCCGGCCCGCTCGGGCGATCGGCCCCAGACGGTGATCGCCTCGACCGCGCGCACCTTCGGGATCGCCCTCGCGTGCGTCATCGCCTGCTCGCCGTACCCCAGGATCGCGAGACGGCGGGCGTCTCTCCGTGCCAGCGCGTCGGTCGCGACCGCGCTGGCCGCCGCGGTGCGGATCGCGGTGAGCTCGCCCGCGTGCACCACGCACACCGGCGCGCCCGTGTCGGGATCGAAGAGCAACACGAGCCCCTGGTGCGACTGCTTGCCGAGGGCGAAGTTGCCCTGGAACACGCTGATGAGCTTCGCGCCGAAGGGCGCGGCGGCCCCCATCGCGCCGGGCATGACGCCGAACGCGCGCCCCTCGGACAGGAAGAGGATCGACCGCAGGAGCTGCTTCGTCTCGCCGCGCGAGAGCGCGATCATCGCGCGCCTCACGATCGGGATGCACGCGTCGTAGGTCAGCCGGCGGGCGACCTCGTCTCGATCGATGAACCGCATGCCCGGGAGCTTACGCCCCGAGGCGGTACTCCCGCTCGTAGCCGAGGTCGACGTTGCGGATGGTGACCGCGACGATGCCGTTCTCGTCGAGCGAGTACTCCTCCTCGATGCGCGGTCCGTCGCCGATGCGCTCCACCTCGACGCTCTGGAGATCCTCCACCGCGTCCAGGCGCGGGTCGAACGGGAAGAGCACGTCGCCCGACAGCGTCATGTCGCCGCGGGGATGCCCGTCCTCGCCGACCGAGCTGCACTCGAGGAAGCGGAAGTGGCCGACGTTGTGGGCGGCCCGGTAGTCGCGGCGGAAGCGCACCGGCGCGCGACGGCGGCCGGGCCCTTCGCGCTCGGGAATGGCGGTCTCGCTCGTGAAGATGGGGTCGAAGGTGATCTCGCCGCCGCCCGCGCCCTCGCGGAAGACGCCGAAGGTGCGCCCGTAGCGGTCGGCGAGCTCGAAGCCCGCCTCGTCGTCGCAGGCGATGGCGAGGCCGATGGCGATCGCCGCCGACGGGTAGGGCGAGCGGTGAACGCGCCGACCGAAGCGCTCGCGGAGGGCCCGGGCGACGATGGGGAGCTCGCTCGCGCCGCCGACGACGTAGATGCCGGCGACGTCGTCGGGCAAGCCGTCCGGCCCGCCTCCACCGCTGGCGTCGAGGCGCGACATCACCGGGAGCATCGCCTCGATGGAGCGGTCGACGAGCGGCGCGCACGCTTCGTAGAAGCTGGCCACGGGCAGCGTGACCTCCGGGTGGGCCCGCTGGAGCGCGTCCTCGAGGTCGATGGTGATCTTGCGGGAGCTCGGGTTGAGCCGCTCCTTGGCGTCGCGGCACTGACTCGCGAGCCGCGCGATGGCGCTGCGCGAGAGGTCGGCGGCGGACAGGCCGGCCGCGTCGAGGGCGAGCGAGGCGAGCACGGCGTCGAAGTCGTCCCCGCCGAGCAGGTTGACGCCGGCGGTCGAGAGGACCTCGTGACGGGGCCCGTGCATGCGCACGAGCGAGGCGTCGAACGTGCCGCCGCCGAGGTCGTACACGACGACGTGGTCGCGACGGGCGCTCAGCGTGGCGCGGTGGCGGTGCGTGTACTCGAAGCCGGCGGCGGAGGGCTCGTTGAGCATGGCCCCCGGGGCGAACCCGGCGGCGCGAAACGCCTCGAGGGTCACGAGCCGCTGCGCCGCGTGGGCATTGGCGGGGACCGCCACGACGCTGCGCAGGGGGACGTCGGGGCCGCCGACGCCGAGGTTCGAGCGGCTGACGAGAGCCTCGCGCAGGGCCACGAGGAAGCGGCGGATCAGCTCCCCGAGCCCCAACGTGACGTTGCCCACCGTGACGGGCTTGCCGGGGACGGCCCCGGGCGCCGAAAGGAGCCGCTTGAAGGACCGCACCACCGAGCCGGCGTCGCCGCGCGCGAGGGCCTCGAAGCCGAAGAAGAGCTCCCCCGCTTGCTCGGCGACGACGGACGGGAACCAGTCGCTGGCGTCGCCGTGCTGGTCGAGGAAGCTGACGACGGGGTAGTTGCCCCGGTCCGCGCACGCCACCACCGTCCGTGTCGTCCCGAAATCGACGCCAAGCTTGAAGCCAGGCTCGCGGGGTAGGTTCAAGCCAGCCTCCTCTACCGCGGCTTGCGCGCGTGCTTGACGAAGGTCCCCTTGTCGAGCTCGTCGAAGGCGACGCGGAGCTCGGCCTGGGTGTTCATCACGACGGGACCGCGCCACGCGATGGGCTCGCCGATGGGCTTCCCCGACACGAGCAGGAGGCGCAGCGGACCGTCGTCGCCCGCCGTGACGACGACCTCCTCGCCGTCGCCGAAGAGCACGAGGTGCCGGTCGCCGATGAGCCGGTCGCGCTCCTGGTCGAAGTACGTGTCGCCCTCGGCCTGGTAGCTGTACGGGTCGTCCTGGCGGTTGAAGAGCGCGCGCCCGCCGATGACGTACGCGAAGACGGTGTGGCCCCGCGGCGTCGGGTGGGTGAAGGTCTTCCCCGCCGGGATGGTGACGTCGAGGTACTCGGGGCGGGTGGCGACGTCGCGGACGGGACCCACGACGCCGTTCACCTCGCCCGCGACGACCCGCACCGTCGCGCCGCCGGCGTCGGTCACCTCGGGGATCTCCGCGGCCTCGATGCCCTGGTAGCGCGGCTCGCTCATCTTGAGGGATGCCGGCAGGTTGGCCCAGAGCTGGAAGCCGTACATGGCGCCCTTCGCGTCGCCCTTCGGCATCTCCTGGTGGATGATGCCGCTGCCCGCGCTCATCCACTGAAGGTCGCCCGCCGCGATGACGCCCTTGTTGCCGAGGCTGTCCTGGTGCTCGACCTCGCCGCGGAGCACGTACGTGATGGTCTCCATGCCGCGGTGCGGGTGCCACGGAAAGCCCGCGCGGTACTCGCTCGGGACGTCAGAGCGAAAGTCGTCGAGCAGGAGGAACGGGTCGTACTCTTCGGGCGGACCGAGGCCGATCGCGCGGTGCAGATGGACCCCCGCGCCCTCCTCGGTGGCGTGGCTCTTCACGACCTTGCGGATGCGCCTCGTGTCCATGGTCCCTCGGAGGTGGCGTCAGGCCTTCGTCGCGATCTTGTGCTTGCGGAGGTACGCCCGCACGTGGTGCCGCTCCATGCCGCTCTGGCGGGCCATCTCGCTGATGTTCCCCGCCGCGGCGTCGCTCAGGGTGCCGAAGTAGGTCCGCTCGAACTCGACGAGGGCGACGCGCTTCGCCTCCGCGAACGCGGTGATGGGGGCCCGCGCCTCGTCGGTCGTCGGGTCGCGCGTCAGCGCCAGGACGTCGTCGATGGCGCCCGGCGTATCCGCCAGCGTCGCCGCCACCGAAGCGACGTTGACGAGCTCGCGCACGTTGCCCGGCCAGTCGTGCGCGGCGAGGTTCTGCTCGATCCACGCGACGACCGTCGTCTTGTGGTCCGCCTTGCCCGCGCGCTTGCACACGTCCTCGACGAGCTGGGGGATGTCGCCCGGGCGCTCGCGGAGCGGGGGGAGCTCGATGCGCACCTGCGCGATTCGGAAATAGAGGTCGGACCGGAAGCGGCCCGCGTTCATCTCGGCGGCGATGTCCCGCCGGGTCGCGGCGAGGACGCGGACGTCGATGGGCTCGAAGGCGTTGCCGCCGACGCGCTTGATCTGCCGCTCCGACAGCGCGCGCAGGAGCTTCGGCTGCAGGTCCAGCGGAAGCTCGCCGAGCTCGTCGAGGAACAGCGTGCCCCCGTCGGCCTCCGCCAGCGCGCCCTTTCGCCGCTGGTCGGCCCCCGTGTAGGCGCCCTTCTCGTGGCCGAAGAGGATGCTCTCGGCGAGCGTCGGCGGGATGCTGCCGCAGTCGACCACGACGAACGGCTGCTTCGCGCGGGGGCTCGCCTCGTGGATCGCCTTGGCGACGACCTCCTTGCCCGTCCCCGTCTCGCCGAGGATGAGGACCGAGAGCGGCGTCGGAGCGATGCGCTCGAGCACCCCGAAGACGCGGCGCATCCGCGGGCTGCGACCGACGAGCATCCCGAAGCCGTCGGCCCAGCCGACGTCGACCCGGTGCTCGGCGCTCGGCTCCACCAGGAGCGTCGTGCGCCCTACCGTGACCTGGGTGGGCGTCCGCACGACCCCCTCGCGCACCCGGAAGGCGCCGACGTAGGTGCCGTTCGTGCTGCCGAGGTCGCGCACCAGGATGCCATCGGCCACCGCGCGGAGCTCGCAGTGGGCCATGCTCACCTCGGGATCGCCGACGACGATGTGCGCGCCCGCTTCCCGTCCGACGACGACCGCGTCGACGTCGATGGGGTAGCTCCTGCCGTCGGGCGTCCGGGCGGTCCCTCCGCGGACCACCCAGTGCACCTCGCGCTGCCGGGTCGGCTCGTGCTGTTCCAAGGCCCGGCCAGGGTACCAGCGATCACGGCCTGAACGGCTCGGACCACGCATGGACCATGCGGCGTTCAGCGAACGCCCGGTGCAGACCCACGCCTTTCCGGGCACTTGCACCGCCCCGCGAGGCGGCACGGCGCCTGCTCTAGCCATCCCCGACCGCTACCCCATCCCAAGGAGGTTCCCCGTGCTCACCACCAAGACCGTTCTCGCCGCCCTCGCCCTCTCCACGTTTGCGGTCGGCACCGGCTGCGCCGCCCGCAACGACGCCCAGCTCGCGAGCGACACCTCGGGCGCCGAGGACGTGAACGGGACCGAGTCCGACGTGGAGTCCCTCGGCACGTCGTTCGTCGGCAGCGACGGGCAGTCGGTGGCGACGCAGTCGCTCGTCGGCGGGGGCGACGTGAAGCTGATGAGCGGCGGCACGACCGCGGTGGGTGTTCCCGGGTTCTCGTTCCTGCCCGCCGGCTGCCTCACGGTGACCGACGACGTGGCCAAGTCCTCCGTCACCTACGCCTTCGACGGCTGCACCGGACCGCTCGGCCTCGTCGAGCTGACCGGCACGGTGAACGTCGACTACCAGGTCGCCGGCGACCAGCTGACGCTCGACTTCTCGGCGCAGAACTTCCAGATCAACCGCGCCACCGTCACGAGCTGGCAGGCGACCGCGGTCATCACGTCGACCGGCAACCAGCGGAGCATGACCTGGAACGCGCAGCTCGCCGGGACGACCGGCAGCGGCCGCACGTTCAACCGCACGAACCAGAAGAGCATCCAGTGGACGGTCGACGTCGCCTGCCTCTCGGCGAGCGGGCAGTCCTCGGGCGACATCCTCGGCGCGAACCTCCAGACGACCGTCGTCACCTGGCAGCGATGCGCGGACGCCTGCCCCCAGGCCGGCAGCCAGATCACCGTGAAGGACCTCGACAACGGCGACTCGATCGGCATCGACTACAACGGCGGCCCGACCGCCGACCTGACGCTCGACGGCGGCAAGCCCATCGAGATCCGCCTGGCCTGCGGTCTCCTTTGACAGACGAGGGGCAGCGGCGCGAGCATCCGCGGGATGCAAGCTGGCCCGCTCGCGGCCGCCGCCGCCTTCTGCGCGGCGGCCGCCGTCCTCGTCACCTACCCGGCGGGCATCCCGCGGGCCGACGCCAAGCCACCCGCGGCGGACGTCCCCCGGCCGATCCCCCTCGCCGCCGACGCGCTCAAGCGGCTGCGGAGCGGCGACCCGGCGCAGGTGAAGGGCGCGCTCGACGAGGTCCGCACGTCGGCGAAGGCCGGCGCGCCCGCGGCGCCGGTCATCGCCGATCTCCTCGAGCACGGGCTCACCCCGTCGCTGACCCAGGCCGCCATCGACACGCTGGGCGACACGGAGAGCGAAGCGGGGAGCCAGGCCCTCGGGTGGTACGCCCAGGACCGCAACGTCGAGGTGCGACGCTCGGCGGTGCAGGCGCTGTCGCGCACGCGCGGCCCGGCGGCGGTGAAGGCGCTTCGCCAGTCGCTGTCGGACCCGGACGCCGGGGTGCGCGGGCTCGCCGCCACCGGCCTCGGGAACATGAAGGCCAAGGAAGCCGTGGGCGATCTCTTCGTCGCGCTCGACCACAAGGTGTCGGAGGCGGCCGCGTCGATCGGGCAGCTCTGCGCCGGCAACGAGTGCGAGCGCCTGGCGGGCAAGCTGGGGAGCGTCCCCTTCGACGTCGTGACGAGCGGCCTCGATCAGGTCCTCTTCCGTCCGCCGAGCGACGTGAGCGACGACATCAAGGTGAAGATCGTGGGCCGCTTGCGCGAGCTCGGCACGGGAGAGGCGAACCGCTTTCTCCGGTCGGTCCAGGACAAGTGGCCGAAGAAGTGGTCGGCGCGCGTGAAGCAGGCCATCGACCAGGGCGTGATGGCCACGAGCGGCTCGCCGGGCACGTCGGGGGGGGACGCGCAGTGAGGCGCTCGTCTTCCGGGGCGGCGCTGGGGGCGCTCGCGGCGCTGGTCGCGTGCGGGGGCGGGCAGACGCGATCGAGCCTCTTCTCGACGACGTGGGAGGACGACGGCGGGGCCTCCATCGAGCGCGTGTGGCAGCGCGTCGGGAGCGCGCCCATCCCCGAGTCGGCCGACGTCGTCGTGGGCGTGGCCGGGCACAACGACAAGCTCATCGGCGCCCCCATCGGGGGCGGCTCGAGCTGGACCTTCGTGCATCCGCTCGACGCGCGGCCGGTCGTGTCGGGGAACGTCGTCGTGGGCTCGGGCGGTGACGAGGCGTTCGCGCTCGACGCGAAGAACGGGTCGGTGCTGTGGAAGCGGCCGACGGGCGGCATCCCGCTGCTCGGCGCGGGCGACGACGGGACGGTGACGGTGGTCACCTTCCGGAAGGCCGGCGGCGTCGGCAACGTGCTCCTCGCCGTCGCGCACGACGGGCAGGTGGTGCGCCAGATCGAGACCGACAAGCCGCTCGGCGTGCCGGCGGTCCTCGGGCGCCTCGCGTTCGTCCCCTGGGCGGACCAGTACGTGTCGGTGATCGATCTCGCCAACGGCGACGAAGCGGCGCGGGTCACCCTCCGCGAGCAGACGAGCCGCGCGTGGACGCAGGGCGGGTCGCTGTGGTTCGGCGAGGCCGGTTACATCCGCTTCGACGAGCACATCAAGGATGCGTCCAAGGGCAAGGCCACGACGGTCACGCTCCCGGCGCGCGAGCTCCCGGGCTCGCCGAAGCTCATGCCATCGGGGGACAGGGCGCTGCCGCCCACCGCCGACGCCACGGACAAGGTGCACATCTACGCCCGCCCGCGCGGCACCGAATCGGGCGCGGCGATCGAGGACGACCGCTGGTACGCGACGTACTTCCGCGTGGCCATGGGGTTCGGGGCCGGCAAGGGCACCCTGGCCTGGGCGCACCTGGGGAAGGCCGACTACGTCGGGGGGGCGGCGGCGCCCGGCGGGCTCGTGCTCTGCGACGAGCAAGGCAAGGTCGTCGAGCTCGACGCGAAGACCGGCGGCACCGTGGGCGAGATGGACCTCGGCGAGCCGGTCCACGCGTGCGTCGTGAACGTCGATGCGCAGCACGTCAGCGGCACGCCGACCGACGCGATGCCCCTGGCGCAGCAGCTGGCGGCGGTGGTGCGGACCGACGATCCGCAGCTCGTGGTCGCGCAGAAGCTCCTGCTGCGCGAGCTCTCGTCGACGGAGGACGAGCTGGCGACCAGGACGCTCGTCGACCTGGCGAGCGACACCCGGACGAGCCCCGATCTGCTCGTGGCGGCTCGCGCCGCGCTCGCCAACCGCCGCAACGGCGCGACGTACATGGAGGCGGCGCTGGCGAAGCACTACGACTTCCTGAAGGACGTGCTGCGCCCGCCCCCGGTGGGCCCCATCGCCGAGGCGCTGGGGGCGATGAAGGAGAAGGGGGCGGCCTCGCTCCTGGCCTCCCATCTGCTCGACCCCGCCGACACCGACGACGACGTGCGGAAAGCGGCGGCGGCGCTGGCGGTGGTCTCCGGACCCCCGGAGCTCCCGACGCTACGCCAGTTCTTCGCGATGTACCGCGCGAGCGCGACCAACGACGACATCGCGGCGGCGGTGGTCAGCGTGGGTCAGGCGCTCATCCTCCTCGAGGACACCGGCGTGGTCATCGCGGCGGCGAAGGATCCGACCACGGTGCCCTACGCGCGCGAGCGCCTCGAGGCCATCGTGGCGTCCCTCCCGCCGCCGAGCGCGCCGGCGCCGGGCGAGCCCCCGGGCAAGAAGAAGTGACGGCCAAGCACGGGGGGTCGAGCCGGCGCAAGATCCGCTTCGAGCCGTCGGTGCGCCGGGCGCCGCCCGTCGTCACGCGGGGCCAGGCGGTCTCGTTCTTCGAGGACATCTACCACCGCATCCTCGCCATGCCGTGGTGGCGGTTCTTCGCGTACGTGGGCGCGGCGTGGATCGGGATCAACGCGATCTTCGCCGTCCTCTACGCGGCCGACCCGGGGTGCGTGTCGGGGGCTCGCCCGGGCGACCTCGAGGACGCGTTCTACTTCAGCGTGCAGACCTTCGCGACGATCGGCTACGGCGCGATGGCGCCCGCGACGCGCTTCGGGCACGCGGTCGTCGTGGTCGAGGCGCTCGTCGGGACGCTGGGCGTCGCCCTCGTGACCGGCGTCACCTTCGCCAAGTTCGCCCGTCCGACGGGGCGCATCCTCTTCGCGGCGAAGGCGGTGATCTCGGTGCGCGACGGCGTGCCGCATCTCGTCTTCCGCCTCGCCAACTGGCGCGGCAACATGGTCGTCGAGGGGCACCTCCGGGCGTTCGTGCTGCGGCGGCACAAGACCGGCGAGGGCGAGACGATGCGCGTCCCGGTCGACCTGCCGCTCGTCCGCGACCGCACCGCGATGTTCGCGCTGACCTGGGTCCCCATGCATCGCATCGACCGGTCGAGCCCCTTCTGGGGCGGCGCCGACGAGCTCGCGAAGCTCAAAGCCGAGCACGCGGAGATCTTCCTCTCGTTCAGCGGCCTCGACGAGACGAGCGGCCAGCAGATCCACGCGCGCCACAACTACGCGCTCGACGACATCGTCTACAACGCGCGCTTCGTCGACGTCCTCACGATCGACGACGACGGCCGGCGCACCGTCGACTACGCCGGTTTCCACGACCTCGAGGTCCTCGGGCCGCCCGAGGATCTCCCCTGGGAAGGCTAGACTCCAAGGGGGAGCGACGCGTGCTTCGACGGGAGCGACGCCCGCTTCGGTGGGAGCGGCTCAGACTCCGATGGGAGCGCCTCCCGCCTCGATGGCAGCACCTCGGACTCCGACGGAAACGCCTCCCGCTTCGATGGGAGCACCGCGATCTTCCGCGCGAGGCTCTCCTCCTTCGATGGGATCGTCTCCCGCCACGATCCGAGGCGCTGCCGCGTCGATGGCGTCACCGGCCCTCTCGAGGGGAGGCCCTCCCTTCTCCGCGGGACGACCTCCCGCCGAAGTCCGAGGCCCTCCCGTCGAAGCGGGCGGGGATCCCACCAAAGCTCGAGGGGTTCCCGCCGAGGCTCGAGGGGGTTCCCGCCAAAGGTCGAGGCGATCCCGCCGAAGCCCGAGGCGATCTCGCTCGTGCTCGAGACGCCCCCTCCTGTTTCGAGGGCAACGCCGTTCGCAGGTTCGGCTCGCCTGCGCCCGCCTTCGTCACCGTCCGGAAGCGGAGCGGCACGGTCGTCGTGACGGGAAGACCTGGATCTCGGTCACGCCGCCGCCCCCTCCTGGAAGAGGCCGCGCAGCTCGCCGTCTCGACCGAAGAGGCGCTCGCGCCACGTCGCGAGGAGCGACGCTGTGTCGCGGTCCTCGGGGTGGAAACCCGGGCGGAAGTAGTCGAAGTACGCCGGCACGAGCTTCCGGAAGAGCCCCGGGCGGACCCACAGGTAGTCCATCGCGTGGGCCCAGCCTCGCGCGTTCCAGAGCTCTCGGTCGGCGCGGAGGAACTTCACGTGCACGTTGGCGGTCTCCGCGAAGAAGATGGCGGTCGTCACGAGCATGAGGCCGACGCGCATGCCGTAGGTGCCGCCTACCGCCTCGTACACGTCGTACGCCACCGCCTTGTGCTCGCTCTCCTCGAGCGCGTGCCAGGTCCACAGCGGCTGCACCGACGCGTGCCCGGAGTCCCGGTGGTCGTCGCGCTGGAGGAGCTGCTCGGCGAGGATCGCCGTGAAGTGCTCGAGCGCGCAGGTGACCGCGAGCTGGCCCTTCGGCGACAGCGTCCTCCGGGCGAACGCGAGCAGGCGGCGGAGCTGGGCCTCGGCGTCGGCGGACACGGCCAGATCCCGCTGGCGCAGCATGTCGTTGAAGAGGCGGTGGGCGCGCCCGTGCATCGCCTCCTGCGCGACGAAGCCGTCGATGGCGGCGAGCTGCGCCGGGTCGTCGATGCGGTCGCGGAACCGCCGCACCGCCTCCACGAAGAAGCGCTCGCCCTCGGGAAAGAGCAGCGACAGCGCGTTCCAGAACGTCGTGAGGTGGGCGTCGCCGCGGTACCAGTCGCGGGGGACGGCGGCCGGGTCGAAGGCGAAGTCGATGCGCCGCTTGGGGGGCGGTGGCTTGTCGAAGGGCTTGCGGATCGCTCGCGTCATGCCTCGGCACGGTGGGCTTCTCCGGCGGGACCGGCCAGGTTAGCTTGTGCCGACGTCTTGTCATTTCGGGCCAACCTCGTCGAAGGGGCGGTCGAGCTCCCGGGCGCCTACGCCTACGAGCTGGTCTCCCTGTGCGGTCGCTGGGGGGTGACCGCGAACGCCCTGCTCGAAGGGACCGGCCTGACGCCGGCGACGCTCAAGGATCCCGCGACGCGCCTCCCGCTCCCGGTGTGCGCGACCGTGGTCGAGCGCGCGCGGCTGCTCACCGGCGAGCCGGCCCTCGCGTTCGCGATGGGGCTCCAGATGAGGCTCTCGTGGCATGGCTTCCTCGGCTTCGCGGCGATGACGTCGGGGACGGTCCGCGAGGCGATCGACATCGCGCAGCGCTTCATCCGCACCCGCACGACGGCGTTCGAGCTGTCGACCTACGTCGAGGGCGACGTGGCGTCGCTGGTCCTCGAGGAGCGCGCGCCACTCGGCCCCCTGCGCGAGTTCACGGTCATCATGCTCCTCGTCGGCATCGGGCACCTCGCGAAGGACACGACCGGGCGGAGGCTCACCGGGATCGCCGAGTGCGCCTTCCCCGAGCCGCCATACGCGGCCGGCGTGCTGACCCGCGCCGCCGAGCTCGGCGCGGGGATCATGCGCTTCGACCGGCCGGCGCACCGGCTCGTGTTCGACGCGGCGATCCTCGATCTGCCGGTCGTGACGTCGGATCCGGCCGCGATGGAGCTCGCGCGCGTCCAGCTCGACCGCGAGCTCGCGGTGCAGGCCGAGGCCGCGACCGAGGCGGGGACGCTCCTCGGCGCGGTCCGGCGGGCCATCGTCGGACGCTCGGGCGACGACCTCCGCGCGCTCGACGAGGTCGCCCGCAAGCTCCACGTCTCGACGCGGACGCTGAAGCGCCGGCTCGCAGAGCAAGGCTCGTCCTTCTCGGCCATCGTCGACGAGGTACGCCGGCAGCGGGCGCTGCTCTTGCTGGAGGATCGCCGCCTCGCGGTCGAGGAGGTGGCGGCGCGGCTCGGCTACTCGGACGCGGCGAACTTCACGCGAGCCTTCCGCCGGTGGACGGGGAAGACGCCGGTGGCCTTCCGCGGAAGGTCGCCGAGCTGACCGCCGGGGGGCCCCCTCTCTTCGAGCCGCGCCGCCTCAGCTGGCGGCCCCGTCGACGATCTCCATCTCTTCCTCTCGCGACGAGAGGCAGCACTCGCTCCCGACCGGGAACGTGCTGCACGCGTCGGGCCGGATGGCGTAGATGCCGCACTTGTTGTCGCTCGCGAGGTGCTTGCAGTCCTTGTCCTTGCGAAGCACGAGGATGACCGTCCCGTCGTCCCGCTTCGCGTAAGGCGGCCTCGCGAGCTCCCCCCGCCCCGCCTTCTCGAAGCGGGCGATGTCGGCGTCGTCCAGCGCGACGCGGTTGTCCCGACAGCAGGCGCCGCACGCGAGGCAGTCGAGGTCGAGCGCGCGGGTGGGCTCGGGGTGGACCGAGTCGCGGACGATGCGAAACCGGATGATCGCGTAGCAGTCGTGCGGGACCGGGATGAACGCCATCCCCCGGAACGGGCCCTCCTTGGCGATGCGGTGGTCGTGGAGCCCCAGGTCGAGGACCGACCAGTGGCCGAGGTCGTTCTCGTCGCCCTTGCGCGGGCGGGTGAAGACGAGCCGCGCCTTCCGCGGCGAGATCCACACGACGGCGTGCCCTCCGGCGCGGACCCAGGCGGCCGCCTCCTCGAGGTGCGGCCAGCGGTAGCTGCGAACGACGGGGCGGACGACGCGCATCGGGTGGCCGCTTATAGCGCTAGTCTCGCGTGCATGCGCGCCATCGTCATCCGTGAGCCCGGCGGTCCCGAGGTCCTCGAGCTGAAGGAGGTGCCGACGCCCGAGCCGGTTCGCGGCGAGGCGCGTGTTCGCGTGCGCGCGACGGCGGTGAACCGCGCGGACCTCATCCAGCGCATGGGCATGTACCCGGCCCCGCCCGGCTCGCCGCCGGACATCCCGGGGCTCGAGCTCGCCGGCGAGGTGGACGCCGTCGGCGAAGGAGTGACCGAGGTCGCGCCGGGCGACCGCGTCTTCGGCCTCGTCGGCGGCGGGGCATACGCGGAGCACATCGTGGTGCACCCGCGGACGCTGTCGCGCATGCCGCAGGGGATGTCCTTCACGGACGCGGCGGCGGTGCCGGAGGTGTTCTTGACCGCGTGGGACGCGATCGTCGCGCAGGCGCACCTCGCGTGCGGCGAGGTCGTCCTCGTGAACGCGGCCGGGAGCGGCGTCGGGACCGCGGCGATCCAGATCGCGCGGGCGATCGGCGCGCACCCCATCGGGACGGCCCGGACCGCCGACAAGCTGACGCGGGCGCGCGAGCTCGGGCTGAAGGACGGCGTCGTGGTGGAGAAGGGCGCCTTCGCGAAGGAGGTGCTCGCGCGGACGGGCGGCCGCGGGGTCGACGTGGTGCTCGAGCTGGTCGGGGGGGCGTACGTGCCCGAGGATCTGGCGTGCCTCGCCCTCCACGGCCGCATCGTGGTCGTGGGGACGATGGGCGGCGGGGCGACGCCGGTCGATCTCCAGCTCCTCATGCGCAAGCGCGCGAGCATCCGCGGCACGATGCTCCGGGCGCGCCCGCTGGAGGAGAAGATCCTCGTGGCGAGGGCCCTCGAGAAGCACCTCGTGCCGCTCTTCGAGTCGGGCGCCCTGAAGCCGGTGGTCGACCGCGTTCTACCCCTCGCGAAGGCCGCCGACGCGCACCGCGCGATGCAGGACAACGAGACGTTCGGGAAGATCGTGCTCGAGGTCTGACCGAAGGCGCGTCGCCCCGTCAGTGGTTGCGCGCGTGCTCCAGACAGAGGGCGCGCTGCTGGCCGCCGCACTTCTCGCAGGAGCACACGCGGATGTCGGTCCCGTCGGCCTCGCGCTTGCCGCAGATGGCGCAGACGCGGTGGCCGAAGACGGGGACCCCCGCGTCGAACGACGTACGCCGCGCCTTCTGCCGGACCTGGAGCGTCCGAGAGCGCCAGACGCCCAGCCAGTAGCCGCCGAAGAAGAGGGCGTAGTTGCCCATCGCCGCGACGATCGACCCCCGCGTTCCCCAGTCGCCCAGCGCGAGCGACACGAGGATGCCCAGCCCGGCCACGATGCCGAGCCACTTCACGCGGATGGGCAGGATGAAGAAGAGCAAGATCTGCACGTCGGGAAAGAGCGTCGCGAAGGCGAGAAAGAGCGACGCATCGAGCCAGATGTTCGACTGCGGGCCGGCGATGACCGCGGCCGCGATGGTCCCGAGCGCGCCGACGAAATAGAACGCGTTGAACTTGAAGGCCCCCCACTGCTGCTCGAGGCTCGAGCCGACCCACCACGCGAAGTAGAGGTTCAGCAGGATCCAGAGCATCGAGCTGCCGATGGGCAGAAACAGGAAGGTGACGAGCCGCCACACCTCGCCGCGCCGGACCGCGTCGATGTCGAGCACCATCCGCCCGAGGATCTCGGGGCGCGTCAGCGAGAGCACGTAGAAGAGCGCCATCCCGCCGACGATGAACGTCATCAGGTGCGGGATCGCGAAGCGGCCGATCTTCCGCTCGAGGCGCGCGAGGAGGCGGTCCATCCTGGGCCGAGCGAAGTAGCACGGGCCCGCGACCGACGCCTAGGACGTGGCGCCTTCGCGGCGCCGACGCCGGCTCAGTTGTTCGGCGCCCCGCACGTCAGCCACGTCGTAATGTTCGTGAGCTCGGTCGGGGTGAGGGCCCCCGGCGCTTCCGGCATCTCCGCGATGCCGCAGACGGGGGTCGTGATGCCGAGGTTGCACTCGATCGCCGACTCGGCCGGGCTCGTCTTGCCCGCCGCGATGTAATTGAGCCCGTTGATCGTGTACGTGGTGAGGTTCGTGTAGGTCGTGGCCGGATTACCATCGATGATGGTCGGTGCGTCCGTCGCGCCGTGGCAGGTCGACGTGCCGCAGGTCCCGGGGCCGGTGCTCTCGAAGTACGGGAAGATCGTCGTGGACCAGCTGACGCTGCAGTTCGCCGACACGCCGCCCTCGCCGCCGCTGCTGCCGCCTCCACCGTCGCCCGCGCCGCTGCTGCTCGCACCGCTGCCGCTGCTGCTCCCGCTGGTGCTGCTGGTGCTGCTGCTGCCACTGCTGCTCCCGCTTCCGCTGCTGCTGCCGTTGGTCGCGCCGGGCGTGGGCGGCGGGCGATCGACGAGGCCATCGGGCGGGCCGTAGGTCGTGCTCGTCTCTCCGCCGCACGCGGCGGCGATGGCCCCCACGGCCACGAGACCCAGTACCAGCAAGTGAACGCGCATGGTGCCATCGTAGAAGCACGAGTCGCGCCGCGAAACGCCCGGCGGGACGACGACGAAAACCCGGTCGAGCGGGCTCTCCGCGGGTCCGGTCCGGCCTTCGGTCCGGATCGGCCACGATCCACCGAGCCGTCGCGACTCCCCAGGTGAGCCGGCGCAGGGACACACGATTTCCGCCTCGTTCCGTGGTGACGGCGCGCCGCGACGCCCTCGCCGCTGCCTGGCGCGACGGATGCAACCCCGGCGAACGGAAGGCGAGGAGGACTGAGCCATGGAGAGCGCACGGATCGGCGGGGGCATCGTTCGGGCGGTGCTGGGCATCGTTGCGGCGGCGTTGCTTTCGACGACATGGGGATGCGCGCACGTGGCGCCCTACGAGCGCGGCACGCTCGCCCACCCGACGATGAGCGCGGAGGATCCGTTCACCACGCCTCTCGCGAACCACGTCCAGGACGTCTCCGAAGGCGCCACCGGCGGCCTGAGCGGCGGCGGCGGCGGGTGCGGCTGCAACTGAGGGCGGCGCCGCGATGCACGAGGAAAAGCGCGCAACGTTCGCGGTCTGATACGGTACGGCAGGTGCGGACCCGCTGGCGCGCGCTCTCGGTCGCAGTGCTGGGGCTGTTTCTGATCCTGCTCGCTCCCGGGAGGGCCCGAGCCGCCGGCGCAGAGGACGCGGCGGCCATCAAGACGGCGCAGGAGGTCCTCGAGGGGGACTATTCGTCAGGCAATTTCCTCGACGCGAAGCGCAAGCTCGAAGCGGCGCTCGCGAGGTGCGGGAAATGCAGCGCGCAGGCGCAGGCACCGCTGCACATCCTGCTCGGCATGGTCGCGTCGCAGACGGGGCAGAAGTCCGAAGCGAAGGCGCAGTTCCAGATGGCCCAGCAGGCCGACCCGTCCGCGCAGCTCCCGCCCCGCACGACGCCGGACATCCGCGCGCAGTGGGACGAGGCCAAGGGCGCGACCGCGACACCGGCCGACGGGGCGGGTGATGCGTCGGCGACCGAGC
>JBEKGQ010000027.1:0-19891 GCA_050012715.1 Polyangiaceae bacterium | reverse complement strand
CCAGGTCTGCCCCTCGACGGGGTGGCTCTGGATGTTCGAGAGGTTGATGCCGCGCTCGGCGAAGACGCGGAGCACGTCGAGGAGCGACCCCGGCGCGTCCTGCACGCTGAAGACGAGCGACGTCACGTCGTCCCCCGTGCGCCCCGAGGGCCGCGAACCGACGACCGCGTAGCGGACGCGCTCCCCGCCCGCGTCGAGCACGTTGCGCCGGGCCACCTCGAGCCCGAGCTGGGCGCCGAACGTCTCGCTCGCGATGGCCGCCGCGCCGTGGTCCTCCACCGCCAGCTGGCACGCGAGGAGCGGCGTCTTGACGTCGAGCACCGACGGGCGGGGGTTCTGCCCGGAGAGGAAGCGCTGGCAGAGCGCGTGGTCCGCGGCGGTGGCGTAGATCTTCTCGATGTCGGCGGCGTTGCCGGTGCGGTTCATGAGGTGGAGATCGAACGTCGCGTCGAGGACCTCGACGATGCGCAGATCGCTCGCCATGAGGGCCAGGATGCTCGACTGCACCGGGCCCTCGGCGGCGGTCTCGAACGGCACGACGGCGAACTCGGCCCGGCGCCGCGTGACCTCGTCGAGCGCGGCGGCGGTGCCCTCGGTCGCCACGAGCGCCGAGCTCCGGCCGAAGCGCCCGCGGACGGCGGCGTGCCCCGAGCCTCCTTCGGGCCCCACGTAGGCCACCCTCACCGGCAGCTCGAGGGCCAGGCACGCGGCGAAGATCTCGCGGAAGATGTCGCGCAGCGCCTCCTGCGGCATGTCGCCGCTCGACCGAGCGACGAGCGCTCGGAGCGCCGCGTGGTCGGTCAGCGGGATCGACGGCGCCTGGTCCTTGCGCACCTCGCGGAGGCGCCGCGCGGTGCGGGCTCGCTTGTCGAGGGCGACGAGGAGCTGCGCGTCGAGCTTGGCGATCTCCTGGCGGAGCTCGTCGATCTCTCGCTTGCCTTCGGCCACAGCACAAACTTAACCCTGGCGTGCGCCGCTGTCACATCGCGTACGATCGGGCCTCGTGCGCGTCCCGGTCGCTGCCCTGGTGGAGCTTCGCGCCAAGTACGCCCAGATGCTCGCGATGCGGGTGGCCCACGCGTCGGGCGACGAGGACGCCGACGAGGTCCGTGCGCGCATGGGAGAGGTAGCCTCGCGCTTCCCGGGCGCGCTCCGCGAGATCGACGACCTCGAGCTCGCGGAGATCGAGCGGCGTATCGCGGCGCTGGACGCCGTGGCGCAGGCGAGGCAGGAGGTCGAGCCGTGGATGGAGGCGGTCGCGATGTTCCACGCGATGGCGCGCGGGGCGCTCTGCGCGAAGCGCTGGCTCGGGAGGCGGAAGCGGGTCGACCGGGATGTGGCCGAGGCGTTCGAACGAGGGGCCCTCGCGCTCGCTTTTCCCGAGGATGCACGCGGCTGGAGCAGCGAGCTTGCCAGCATCGCTTCACCTCCCCGAGGACGCGTCATGGACGTCGTCTTCGCGCGCCTGGCGCGCGAGCTAGGGACGAGCGAGCGGGCGGCGCGACGTCTGGTGTTCGGTGCCCCCCGCCGGGAGCGACGAGGTCACTAGGTCGACGACGCAGGCGTGCTGGACGTGGTGGCCGCAGGAGGGCTGGCCGCCGGCTTGGCATCCGCCGTCTTCGCCTCGCCCGACGACCCCTTCGTCTCACCCGACGACCCCTTGGCGCCGTCGGTCGTGCCGCCGTCGGCCGAGGTCGTACTGTTCGACTCCGTTTTGTTGCCCCCCGGCTTGGCCGAGGAATAGAGGTCGGAATACCAGCCACCTCCCTTGAGGATGAAGCCGGTCCCGGCGCTGATGAGCCTGTGGGCCGCCGGTTTGCCGCACTTGGGGCAGACCTCGATGGGGGGCGCGGTGATGCGCTGCACCTCTTCCCACTCGCTTCCGCAGGCGCTGCAGCCGTATTCGTACGTCGGCATGCCCATACACGTATGACCCGCCTGGCACTTGGTCAAGTCGAGTGCCAGAGCCGCAGGCGCCACCGTGCCCGAACGCTTTCGCATGCTTGCCTGCGCCTTTGCCCTTGTCCTGAACACGCGAGAAGCGGTACAGGTGGTAAGCGCTCGTGACGCTATGTGAAGTGACATTACGTCCGGGCCCGGAGCCGTCGGGATCCCGCGGGAGCATGCGATGAAGATCAAGAAACTTGAGCTGGCTGGGTTCAAGTCGTTCGTCGACCGGACTGTCCTACACTTCGACCACGACGTGCTCGGCATCGTCGGCCCCAACGGGTGCGGCAAGTCGAACATCGTGGACGCCATCCGGTGGTGCATGGGCGAGCAGAGCGCCCGCCACCTGCGCGGGCGGTCCATGGAGGACGTCATCTTCGGCGGCAGCGACTCGCGGACGCCGCACGACTTCGCCGAGGTGACGCTCACCTTCGAGAACGACAACCCGGAGGAGATGCCGCTCGAATACAAGGAGTACGCGGAGCTCGCCGTGACGCGGCGCCTCCACCGCAGCGGCGAAAGCGAGTACCTCATCAACAAGACGCAGGTGCGTCTGCGCGACGTGACGGACCTCTTCCTCGGGACCGGGGCGGGGACGAAGGCGTACTCGATCGTCGAGCAGGGCAAGGTCGGCCTCATCGTGAGCGCGAAGCCCGAGGACCGGCGCCTGCTCATCGAGGAAGCGGCCGGCATCACGAAGTTCAAGAGCCGGAAGAAGCAGGCCGAGAAGAAGATGGAGCTGACGCAGCAGAACTTGCTGCGCGTCGGCGACATCGTGGCGGAAATAGACCGCAACCTCGTCTCGTTGAAGCGCCAGGCCGCGAAGGCGGAGCGCTACGTGGCGTACCGCAGCGAGCTGGAGGACCTGCAGCTCCACGAGGCGTCGCACCGCTACCTGGAGCTCATCGGCTGGGTGAAGCTCGAGGCGGGGGAGGTCGAACGGCTGACGCAGTCGTGCGACGAGGCGCGCACCGAGCTCGGGACGCGCGAGGCGCAGCTCGAGGCGACGCGGCTCGAGGTTCACGCGGCCGAGCAGACGCTCGACACCGCGACGAACGCGAGCTTCGCGGCGGAGAACGCCGTGCGCACCGAGGAGGCCGCGATCGAGCGTGCGAAGGACCGCATGGGGGGCCTGCGGCAGCGCGAGCAGCAGGCCGAGGGCGAGAAGCACGAGATGTCGGACCACGCGCAGCGCCTCGGCGCGGAGCGGGACGTCGTGGCGCGCGAGGTGGTCGCGCTCGCCGAAGAGGAAGCCGCGCAGGCGGACCGCATCGCGGAAGAAGACGCGAAGCTGGCGGACTTCACGGCGGCCCACGGCGTCGCCGACGCGCGCGTCACCGAGCGAAGGCAGACCATCGCCCGCGCGCAGGCGGAGATCGCGAGCGTCGAGGCAAAGATGGCCGGCTTCGAGCGGCGTCAGGGCGAGATGACGGCACGCCTCGAGAAGCTCACGCTGGAGCAGGAGTCGCTGGACCTGGCCCGGGTCGAGCACGTGGCGAGGGCCGAGGAGCTCGCGCGCTCCATCGAGGATCTCCGCGTCGGGCGGGTGACGACGGCGGCGGAGAAGGCGCAGCTCGAGACGCGGATGGGCGAGCTGAAGGAGCTCATCCAGGCGCAGGAGCGCGCGCTGGAGGACGCCAAGGCGGAGCTCTCGAAGAAGCGCTCGCGCTGCGCCGCGCTGGAGGAGATGCACGCGCGGCTGGAGGGCGTCGGCGCGGGCACGAAGGCGCTGATGGCGACGCGCGACGGCTGCGTGGCGGGGCTCGTGGCCGACCGCGTGGAGGCGCCGGCGGAGCTGACGCAGGCGCTCGCGGGTCTCCTCGGGACGCGCCTGCAGGACGTCGTGGTCGAGGACATCGATCGCGGCGCGGAGCTGCTCGAGGCGCTCGCGCAGGGGCGGCGTGGGCGCGCGACGGTCGTGCCGCGCCACGCGGCGTTCGTCGCGGGGGTGCACGCCGCCTTGCCGGACGACGAGGGGGTCGTGACGCGCCTGGCCGACGCGCTGCGGTTCGCGCCGGAGGACGAGGCGATGGTCCGCGCCCTGGTGGGCGACGCGATCGTGGTCCGAGACCGCGCCAGCGCGCGGCGGCTTCGCGAGGCAGGGACGTCGGCGGCGCTGGTGACGCTCGAAGGCACGGTGCTGCACGCCGGCGGGCGCATGTCGGGCGGGCAGGGGGACGAGGTCGCGGCCGGGATGATCGACGGCAAGCGCGAGGCGCGCGAGCTGGCGGAGGCCATCGAGCACCTCGACCGGACGGTGACGAATCGCCTGCAGATGCTCCAGGCATCGCGGGCGGAGATGGCCCGGGTGGGCGCGGCGCTCGACAAGGCGCGGCACGAGGCGCACGCGAGCGATCTCGCGCTGGTGACGGCGGAGAAGGATCTCCAGAAGTCCGAGGCGCAGATCGAGAGCGTGCAGCGGCGGCTCGAGGTGCTGTCGAGCGAGCTGTCGGAGCTCGGTCGGGCGGTCGCCGAGGCAGGCTTCGAGCGCGACGAGGCGGCGCGCGTGCTGGGCGAGGCCCACGCCCGCGTCGAGCACGCCGAGGGGGAGCTTGGCGAGGCGGAGGCAGCGCTCGCCGAGGCGGTCGATCGTCTCGACGGGCAGCGGCACGTCGTGACGGCGGGCAAGGTCGGCATCGCGGGGACGCGCGAGAAGCTCTCCGCGGCCCGTGGCACCGAAGCGCGTCTGGCACGGAGCGCCGAGGAGCTCGCCGAGCGCGCGCGGCGGCTCGAGGAAGAGATGCTCGCGAACGCGCGCATCTTCGGGGAGACGGCGGCGCAGCTCGTGGCGCACCGGGAGCTCCTGGGGGCGGCGCTCGACGTGGCTCGCGACGCCCAGGAGGCGCTGAAGCAGGTGCGCGGCGAGTTCGAGCAGCTCCGCGGCGGGCTGCTCGAGGCCGAGGCGGCCTTGAAGGACGTGCGCGCGCGCGTCAACGCGGCCCGCGAGGAGCTCTCGGGGCACGAGATGACGCTTCGCGAGAAGCAGCTCGCGATGGAGCACCTCGTCGGAAGCGTGGCCGACAAGTTCCGCGGGTTGCGCCTCCCGCGCGTCGTGGGCGACTACCACATGCGGCCGCCGCCCGATGAGGAGCTGCGTTCGCGGGTCGAGGAGCTGACGCGGCTGCTCGAGCGCATGGGCAGCGTGAACCTCGACGCCATGCGCGAGCACGCGGAGGCGGAGGAGCGGTTCACGTTCTACACGACGCAGAAGGCGGACCTCGAGAAGGCCCTCGCCGACCTGACGCGCGCCATCCAGCAGATGAACCGCGAGAGTCGGCGCCTCTTCGAGGAGACGTTCCACCTCGTGAACGAGCGCTTCAAGGAGATTTTCCCGCGCATGTTCCGCGGCGGTCGCGCGGAGCTGCGGCTCACGAACCCGGAGGACCTGCTCGAGACCGGCATCGACATCGTCGCGCAGCCGCCGGGCAAGAAGCTCTCGTCCATCGAGCTGATGAGCGGGGGCGAGAAGGCGCTGACGGCGGTGTCGCTCATCTTCGCCATCTTCCAGATCAAGCCCTCGCCGTTCTGCATCCTCGACGAGGTCGACGCGCCGCTCGATGAGGCGAACGTGGCTCGGTACAACGACATCATCCGATCGATGACCGATCGATCTCAGTTCATCCTCATCACCCACGTGAAGCGGACGATGCAGCTCGTCGACGTGCTCTACGGGGTGACGATGCCCGAGGCGGGCGTGTCGAAGATCGTCAGCGTGAAGATCAACGACACGCAGAGCCAGGGGTCCGGCCAGCGGTCCGGCCAGCCCGCACGACCGGCCGCGAGCGACGTCTCCGCCGCGGTCGCCTGAGGAGGCGCGTAGCGTTCCGTTCATCCGTTCGGCGCCGGCACGAGGTTTGCGCCCGGCGGCCTGTCGGGCTACCTAGTCGCCGCCATCGTGCCCGACGCCAAGTCCGACGCTCCCCTCGCGAAGAAGAAGAAAAAGCAGAGCGTCGCGTCGATGCAGCGCGAGCTGCGCGACCTCGCGAAGCCGGCGGCCGACGCACCGGAGAAGCCGCCGGTCGACCTGAAGAAGATCTACCTCCGCGTCGGCGGGGTGCTCGCGCTCATCTGGGTCGTCGCGCTGATCCTCGTCCGGTGGAGCATCATCCCGGTCGTCGTCGCGGGCGTCCTCACGGCGCTCGCCGCCGGCGCCGGCGTCTGGCTCGCGCGCTACCTCAAGAAGACCCGAGAGCTCGGCGCGCTGATGAAGGGCGCGACCGAGAGCGAAGAAGGCCGGCAGGCGGCGCTGAAGCGGCTCGAGACGGACTACAAGAAGGGGGACGTCCAGGCGTCGATCGCGCGCGCCCAGCTCGAGATGCAGGAGGATCCGCGCAAGGCCCTCGCGACGCTCGAGGCGGTGGATCTATCGAAGCAGCTCGGCCCGGTGGCGGATCAGGTGCGCTGCACGCGCGCGACGATTCACCTGCAGCTCGGTGAGATCCAGGAAGCGCGAGCGCTCGTCGACAAGATGGAGCTCGGCAAGCAGCAGGACGTGAAGACGCGGGCGATGTTCGCCGCGGTGGCGGGCGAGGCCTGGGGCCGCTCGGGGCAGGGGAAGAAGGGGCTCGAGCTCCTCGAGGTGTTCAACCCCGACGACCCCGAGCTCGGGGAAATGCGCGTCCAGATGTGGCGCGCGCGCGCGTTCGCCGCCGCCGGGGCAGGCGACATGAAGGCGGCGGGCCGGGCGCTGCGGAAGCTCGCGGAGATGAACCCGCAGCTCCTCGGGATGTTCGTCGGAGCGAAGAAGGTCCACCCCATGCTTCAGCAAGAGGCCAAGCAAATCCTCATGCGAAGCGGGGCGGTTCCCCGCAAGATGGTCCGTCAGAAGATGTGATGGGGGCCCGTCGGGCCGGGGCGAGTGCTCTAGGAAGAAACCGTCCGGGGCGTCACTGGTCAGCAGCGGCGGGCCGAAGCTCCACGACGTAGCCGAGTTGCTGGAGCTTGCGGGTGAGGCGTTGGGCCGTCTTGGAGCGGTCCTGACGGTCGAAGTGGTCGGCGCCCAGGTCTTGGAATGCGGTGCCGTCGCGAAGCATGTGGTAGGCGGCCGTCAGCATCGAGGCCGCCACCGCGACGATCGCCTTCTTGGGGCCTCGCCGGGCCTTGAGTCGCTGAAATTGGGCACGGTGGTAGCTGTTCTTCTTGCTCGCCGCGGACCACGCGGCTTGGACCAGCGTCGTCTTGAGCCACGGGGCCCCATGCCGGATGCGTGTGTTACGGCGTTTGCCGGCGCTCTCGTCGGAGCGAGGGCACAGGCCCGCCCAAGAGACCAGGTGAGCCGAGGAGGGGAAGCGATGCATGTCGGTGCCGATCTCGCCGACGATCACCTGGGCGACCACCTCACCGATCCCCGGCATCGTCGTCAGCAGTTCCGCCATGGCCGTCGCCTCCCCAAGGGCTTTTCCCAGTTGCCCGTCGACTTCGGCGATGCCGGCGCGCAGCGCATCGACCTGGCCCAAGTGGAGTTTGAGCAGGAAGCGATGATGCTCGGTCACTCGGCCACGCAGCGTTTCCACCAGCTTGGCGCGCGGCGCCTTGATGCGATGGTGAGCCAGATCGGCGAGCCGCTCGGGGTCGGTCTCGCCGGCGACCAGGGCATCGAGGATGGCGCGCCCGGTCAACCCCAGCACGTCGCTGATGGTGCCCGTCAGCTTGATGTTGGCGTCCTCCAGCGTCTTCTGGATGCGTTGGGTGTGCTGTGCCACCTCGCGCACCAGTTGCTTGCGCGTACGCGTCAGCTCGCGCACGTGCTGGATGGCGGTGGGGGGCACGAAGCTGCCGCGGATGAGGCCGTGCGCCAGCAGGTCGGCGATCCAGGTCGCATCGTTGATGTCCGTCTTACGTCCCGGCACGTTTCGAATATGCGCGGCGTTGGCGAGCACCAGCTCGAAGTTGCCTTCGAGCACGTGCCATACGGGCTTCCAGTACACCCCCGTCGCCTCCATCGCGACGTGCGTGCACCCGTGCTCGGTCATCCAGTCGCTCAGCTCCAGAAGACCGCGAGTCGTCGTCCCGAAGGTGCGCACCTCGCGCCTGACCTCACCTCCGGTCCCGGCCAGCCGCGCGCACGCCACCACCGTGTCCTTGTGCACGTCCAGGCCCGCGCACCGCTCATGCAAAACCTCCATCTGGCTCCTCCGATCGCGGCATCGGCGTGAAGCCCCTGGGGGTCGAAGTCTAGGAAGCGTGCTCCGGGACCTTGCGGTCCGTGGCGACAGTGCGGGGTGCTCGCGGGGCTTCGGGTCCAACTAGAACACGGGCTCTTGGCACCATAGACAGGCCGACCTCGGTGCCGACGACGCGGTCCCCAGCCTAACCCCGTTTCATCCGGCGCGGGTGGCCCGCCACCCGTGGGGAACTAGAACGCCATCCGCATCGAGAACGCGGTGCCGAGGGCGGACAGGATCCCGAACGCGAGACACACGGCGAGGCCGATGCGGCCCCACATCGCCGCCGGGCTGCCGTCCGCCGTCTTCCGCGGCTGGCCGAAGATGAGCAGCCACCAGCCGCCCCACCAGATGATGGCGCCGAGCGAGTAGAAGTACGGGTAGTAGAGGTGCAGCGCGAAGATCAGCACCGTGTTGACGATGTAGAAGGCCATGGCGGCACCGATGAACAGCGCTCCCATCTTGCGAGGGCTCTCGTAGCCGTCGCCCTTCACGATCACGTTCACGATCTTCGTCGGGCTGAAGTCGCCGCCCTTGAAGTTGATGCGCGGAATTCCGCCGGGCCCGAAGCCGCCGATCCCGAACTGCGGCCCTTGCACGCCCTGCTGCGGCGGCGGCGCGCCCGGCTGTCCATAGCCGGGTGCTCCCGGATAACCCGGTTGCTGACCGTACGGCGCCGGCGGCTGTCCGTAGGGTGCCTGCGCCGGCGGCTGCCCGTAAGCCTGCGGCGGCGGTTGCCCGTACGCTTGCGCCGGAGGCTGCCCGTAGGCCTGCGGCGCGGCCTGCCCGTAAGGCTGCTGCGGTTGCCCGTACGGAGCAGGCGACCCGCCCGGAGGCGCGCCGTAGCCCGGCGGCGGTCCCCCGGGCGGCGGCCCGTATTGCTGCTGCTGCGCGGCGGCCGCTGCGGCTTGCGCCCGCGCCTGCGCCTCGAACTGCGCCACGTTGATCGGCGCGTTCACCATGAGCTGCGTACCCTGGACACCGTGACCCGGCTGCTGCGGGGGCTGAGCGCCCGGTGCGGGCGCCTGTCCTTGCTGCGGGAACGCACCCGGCGCACCGGGGTAGGGCGGTCCACCAGGGGGGTAGCCGGGGGGCTGGTTCATGGTCTGCTCCTACACGTTCTAGGAAAGGGTCGCAGTCTTCGAAGGGATCAGCCGGGTGGCATCGCCCTCGCGATGTCGTTCAGATCCGCCGCGGCGGCGTACAGCCAGATGAAGAAATAGACGACGATGCCGCGGGCGGGCTGCTGGACGCCGACCATCTGCTTGGCCTTCTGAACCTCGCCCGGCGTGACGATCCACCACACGTAGTAGTTGAAGAACGGGATGAAGTTCTTCCACCACGCCAGGTTCCCGGTCTTGGTGATGCTGTTGATCTCGCCCTGCATGCGGATCGCGCTGATGGCGAAGACGATGAAGCCCGCCAGCTCGCCGAGGCCCGAGATCGCGCTCCCGATCGTCGTGAGGATCCCGCCCTCGCCGATGCCGATGAGGACGGACCCGATGATGGCGCTCCCGAAGATGATGATGAGCGGGAGCAGCAGCGTCATGATCGGGTTGCGCACCCGTGGCTTGCCCGAGCCCGCCTGAAGGCCCATGCCTCCAGCCGCTCCCGCGAAGCCCTGCTGCATCTGGCCGAACGCCTGGCCGGCCTGCGCGCCGTACGCCTGCTGCGGGGGCTGGCCGTACGCCTGCTGCTGCGGGGGCTGGCCGTACGCCTGCTGCTGCGGGGGCTGGCCGTACGCGGCCTGCTGCGGCGGCTGTCCGTACTGCTGCTGCGGAGGCTGCCCGTAGGGTGCCTGCTGCTGCGGGGGCTGCCCGTACTGCGGCTGCTGCTGCGGGGGCTGCCCGTACTGCGGCTGCTGCTGGGGCGGCTGCCCGTAGCCCGGCTGCGGCTGCCCGTACCCCGGCGGCGGCTGCCCGTAACCCGGCGCTGGCTGTCCGTACTGCGGCTGGCCCGGCTGCTGCGGGGCACCGGGCATCAGCTGCGTGCCCTGGAACGGCTTCTGTTGCTGCGGCTGTTGCTGGGGCTGACCCTGCTGGGGGAATCCAGGCTGACCGGGATACTGCGGTCCACCAGGCGGGTAGCCGGGGGGCTGATTCATCGGGATCTCCTCTTCCGCGCCGAGGGTAACCGAAACGCGGCGCAAGCGAACGTGATTTCACCGTGACCAGGCGCCCGCCCATCGACACGCCCGGGGCATCTCCGGCGATCGCGCGAGACGCGCCGTCACGCGCCCGGCGTGGCCCTGGCTACCGGCTTCAGCGCGACCTCGGGGAGCAGCTCCGCGAAGCTCACCACCCACACGTCGGGCAGCTCTCCTTCGATCAGCTTGCGCACGAACCGGCGGATGTCGGGCTGCGTGAGGAGCACCGGCACCTCCCGGTCGGTCGCCATGCTCGACTGCGCGCTGGCCACCGCGCGGCGCACCGCGGCGAGCACGTCGCGCGCCGCCTGAGGCGGCAGGGTGAGGAAAGCGCCGGCCGCGGTTCGCGTCACCGCTCGCCGAATCGTGTCCTCGATCAGCGGGTCGATCAGCACCACGCCGAGCTCGCCGAGGCCGCCCGTGAGGCGAAACGTGATCGCCCGTCGCATCTGGCTGCGCGCGTACTCCGCGAGGTTCAGCGGGTCCTTCTCCGTCGTCGCGATGGTGGAGAGTGACTCCAGGATGCCGCGCAGATCGCGCACGCCGATGCGCTCTTCGACCAGCCGCCGCAACACGTCGGTCAGCAGCACGAGGCTCACCGGCTTGGGGACGACGTTGCGCACCGTGGCCGGCGCGAACTGCTCGAGCTCGTCGAGCAGCCGCTGTACCTCGGCCAGGCCGAGGAAGTCCGCCGCCCGCGCGCGGAGGAGCTCCAGCGTACGCTCGCGCGTCCAGGCCACGAATCGCTCCTCGCCCACGTCCGGCGAGACCGATAGGATCTTCGCCGGCACCTCGTGGAGCGACAGGACGACGAGCCGCGTCCCGAGGTCGGGGCGCGCCCGCACTCGCGGCGCCGGCAAAGGCACCCCGAGCTCGGAGAAGACCTGCGCCCGCAGCGACAGGATCGCGGACCTCAGGCCGTCCGGCTCGCGGTCGAGCAGCGGCTCGAGGTCCGCGCTCACCTCGACGCTCCATGGCACGACGAGCGGAACGAACGAAGGCTCGCCGGGGCCCTGCGGTCGCGTGCGCTCCTTGGGCGTGGGCTCGGTGGCCGCGCGCTGCGCCTCAACGCTCTTCGCCCGCGCGCGGGCTCGCCCGACGAGCAGGAGCGCGACGCCGATGACGAGGAACGGCGCCGTCGGCAGCCCCGGCACGGCGGCGAGGAGCACCACGAAGACGCCCGCGACCTGGAGCGCTTTCGGCACGCCGAGGAGCTGCCGCGCGAGCTCTTCGCCGAGCGGAGTGTCCGCCTCTTCGCTCCCCACCCGCGTCACGAGCACGCCGGCGGCGGTCGAGAGCACCAGCGCCGGGATCTGCGTCACCAGCCCGTCGCCGATCGTGAGCAGCCCGTACCGCTTGAGCGCGTCGACCGCGGGCATTCCCTTCATGGCGACCCCGATGGCGAGCCCCCCGAGGATGTTCACGACGAGGATGACGAGCGACGCGATGACGTCGCCCTTCACGAACTTCATCGCGCCATCCATGGCGCCGTAGAACTGGCTCTCGCGCTGCAGGAGCCGCCGCCGCCGCCGCGCCTCGTTGCCGTCGATGGTCCCGCCCCGGAGCTCGGCGTCGATGGCCATCTGCTTGCCCGGCATCGCGTCGAGCGCGAAGCGCGCTCCGACCTCGGCGACCCGCTCGGACCCCTTCGCGATCACGATGAACTGGATGATCGTGAGGACCAGGAACACCACCGCCCCGACGACGTAGTTGCCGCGGACGACGAAGGTCCCGAACGCGTGGATGACCTCGCCGGCGTTGGCCTGCAGGAGGATGAGGCGCGTCGAGGCGACGTTCAGCGACAGCCGGAAGAGCGTTGTGAGGAGGAGAAGCGTCGGAAACGTCGCGATCCCGATGGCATCGGGGACGTAGAGGACGACGAGGAGGATGGCGACCGCGGCCGAGAGGTTGGTCGCGATGAGCAGATCCAGCGTCCAGGTGGGGAGCGGGACGATCATCAGCCCCACGACGAGGACGACCAGCGCCGCGAGCGCGATGTCCGCGGCCCCGAAGGACCGTCGTGCGAGGTTGCCCGGCAGAAGCGCCACCCGGGAGAAAGGACGAGCCACGGCGGGAGGCTACAACACGCGGGTCCGAAGGAGAGGTATACTGGTCCGGGCTAGCCACCAAATGACCTCGAGCGACGATCGCGGGCCCATGGCCAAGTCACGTGTTCCCCACCCGCGATCCAGTGGCCGTCTGCCGCCGGAGGGTGAGCTGGCGCCCCCCCCGCTGCGCCGCACGGGCTATGGGCTGACGGATCTCGGGCGCAAGCGCGCCACGAACGAGGACGCCCTCTACTTCGACGACGAGCTCGGGCTCTACATCGTCGCCGACGGGATGGGCGGTCACGCCGCGGGCGAGGTCGCCAGCCGCGAGGCGGTCGACACCCTCTACGGCATGGTCAAGCGCGGGATCGGCGATCTGCACGAGCTCGTCGACCCGCTCTCGGCGGAGGACTCGCGCGCCGCGTGCCGGCTGATGGAGAGCGCCGTCCAGGCGGCGACGTACTTCGTCTTCTCCATCGCCGAGATCGACCGCGAGAAGAGCGGGATGGGGACGACGATCAGCGCGCTCCTCATCCTGGGCGACTACGCCGTCACCGCGCAGGTCGGCGACAGCCGCGTCTACAAGGTCGTCGACGCCAGCACCGAGCAGCTCACCGAGGACCACACGCTCATCGCGTGGCAGCTGAAACAGGGGCTCATCACGCCGCAGGAGGCGCTCCGGTCGCCGCACAAGAACGTCATCACGCGCGCGGTCGGCAACCGCGAGTACGTGCAGGTCGACACGCGCTGCGTGCCGCTCCTGCCAGGCACGCGCTTCCTCCTCTGCAGCGACGGGCTCCACGGCTACCTGCACGACGAGGACATCCCGGCCATCGTGCAGATGGGGGGCACGGCGGCCGTCCAGCGGTTCATCGACCTGGCGAACGAGCGCGGCGGCAAGGACAACATCACGGCCATCCTCGTCGAGATCGACTGAGAGCGCCGCCGACGAGCCCTGATTCCCGGAGGCTGCAGCCTCGAGGCCGCAGGCCGCTTTCCGCTGCGCGTAAGTTGACCCCCCGGAGGGCCACCTGTTACTGGGGTGGCTGGGCGTCCTCGGGTCCGTG
The DNA here is from genome assembly GCA_050012715.1 of Polyangiaceae bacterium. Lineage (GTDB taxonomy): Bacteria > Myxococcota_A > Polyangia > Polyangiales > Polyangiaceae > Palsa-1150. The sequence continues at coordinate 6,519 of JBEKGQ010000027.1, read as the reverse complement.
TTGCAGCGGACACGGCGTCGACCTAGGTACGCGCGGGGGATGCGTGAAAACACGGACGTTTTGACGCTGGCGCGCCGATTGAAGAGACACTTCCCGCGGAGAATCCCATGAAGGCAAAGCGCGTCGGTGTGCTGATGGGGGGATGGAGCGCGGAGCGCGAGGTTTCGCTGCGGACGGGCGAAGGCGTCGCCGCCGCGTTGAAGTCGCGCGGGCACGACGTCGTGCGGCTCGTGTGGGAGGCCGAGGGGCCCGGGCTCGACGAGAAGCTGCGCGCGGCGCGGGTCGACGTCGTGTTCCTGGCGCTGCACGGGCGAGGCGGCGAGGACGGCTGCGTCCAGGGGCTGCTCGAGCTGATGGGCCTCCCGTACACGGGGAGCGGCGTGCTCGCGAGCGCGCTCGCGATGGACAAGCTCAAGGCCAAGGAGATGTTCCGCCTGCACAACGTGCCGACGCCGCCCTACTACGTGGCGACGCGCGCGGACCTCGACGACCTCGAGGAGGTGCACGGCAGCTTCGGCTTCCCGGCCATCGTGAAGCCGCGCCGCGAGGGGTCGTCGGTGGGGCTCGCCAAGGCCGCCAGCATGGCCGAGCTCTCGGAGGCCATCGAGCGGGCGCTCGCGTTCGACGAGCACGCGCTGGTCGAGCGCTTCGTGAAGGCGACCGAGGTCCACGTCGGCGTCCTCGACGGGCGCGTCCTCGGTGCGATCGAGGTCGTCCCGAGCGGAGGCCTCTACGACTACCGCGCGAAGTACACGGCGGGGATGACCGAGTACATCTCGCCCCCGCGCCTGCCGGCGACGCGCCTGCGCGGCGTGATGAACCTCGCGGAGCGGGCGGCCCGCGCGCTGGGGTGCACCGGCGGCTGCCGGGTGGACCTGCTGGTGACCGAGGGCGAGAACGAGTACGTCCTCGAGGTGAACACGCTCCCGGGAATGACGCCGACGTCGCTGCTGCCGAAGATCGCGGCCGGCGCGGGGCTCGACTACGCCGCGCTGTGCGAGGCGATCCTCGACGGAGCTGCGCTCCACGCCGGGCTGCCCGGGAGCGAGGAGCGCGCGGCCGCGTCGCAGCGGCGGGCCCCCCAGCGCTCGCAGGTCAACGTGGTCGAAGGCGACGAGGAGTCGGTGCCGCTGAAGCGACGCGCGGCGGGCTGAGCGACTTCGCCCGCGGCGGTGCGGCGCTCGGCTAGAGTTCGGCCCGCACTTCCGATGCCGGCGCCGTCCACGCTCCTCACGCTCGACCACCTCGTCAAGCGCTACGGCCGGACCGTCGCGGTGGACGCGGTGTCCCTCTCGTTCGAGGCGGGGCGGATCCGCGCCGTCGTCGGCGAGAACGGCGCCGGCAAGAGCACGCTGCTGAAGATGGCGGCGGGCGTAGTCGTGCCCGACGCGGGGGAGGTTCGCATCGCCGGGGACCGCCTCGCCCCGCACACGGCCGCGGAGGCGATCCGTCGGGGGGTCGGCATGGTGCAGCAGCACTTCGCGCTCGTCGGCGTGCTCTCGGCCATCGAGAACGTGATGCTCGGGGTGGAGCCGGTGAGGAGCCTCGGGCGCCTCGACGTCGCCCGCGCTCGGGCCCGGGCGGAGGTCGTGGCGCGCGACATGGGCGTCACGCTTCCCTGGGACTCGCCCGCCGAGACGCTCGGGGTGGGCGATCGGCAGCGGCTCGAGATCGTCCGCACGCTGGTGCGTGACGCGCGGGTCGTCATCCTCGACGAGCCGACCGCGGTCCTGACCGCGGGCGAGGTGGGCCAGCTCTATGCGACGCTCCGACGCCTGGCCGACGGCGGGCGCGCGATCGTCGTCGTGACGCACCGGCTCGACGAGGTTCGCGAATACGCGGACGCAGTGAGCGTGATGCGCCGCGGAAGGTGCGTGTCGACGCGCGTCACGCGAGCGTCGGGCGGAGAGACAGCTGACCTCCTCCGGGACCTCACGCGCGACATCATGGGCGAGGAGCCGCCGCCGGCGCTCGAGCGCCGCGCGCGGGAGCTCGGCGAGGTGCGCCTCGAGGTGAGAGACGTGCACCGCGGGCGAGCCCTGCGCGGGGTCACGCTCCGCGTTCGCGCGGGCGAGATCGTCGGCGTCGCCGGAGTGGAGGGCAACGGCCAGCGCGAGCTCGTGCGCGTGCTGGCGGGGCTCGAGACGCCGGACGCCGGTGAGGTGCGCTGCGACGCGGCCGCGGTGGTGCACGAGGACCGCCACGCCGAGGAGCTCGTCCTCGAGGCGAGCGTGCGGGACAACCTCGTGCTCGGCGAGCTCGCGTGGTTCACCCGCCATGGCCTCGTCGATGCAGCCGCGCTGGAGCGCGAGGCGACGGCGCGGCTCACCCACGGAGGGGTCGTGCCGGCGGACCTCGACGCGATCGCCGCCACGCTCTCCGGGGGCAACCAGCAGAAGATCGTCATCGCGCGCGCGGTCGCTCGCTCGGATCGCGTCTCGGTCTTCGTCTTCGCCCAGCCGACCCGCGGGGTCGACCTGGGCGCGGCGCGCGCCATTCACGTCGCGATCGCCCGGGCCGCGGACGCCGGAAAGGCCGTGCTCCTCGTGAGCGCCGATCTCGCGGAGCTCCGCGCTCTCTGCGACCGCATCCTCGTGCTGGCGCGGGGCCGCGTCGTCGCCGACCTCCCGCCGGACGCGCCCGAGGCTCGGGTGGGGGAGGCGATGCTGGGCGGCGCGCCCGGGGCGCCGGTCGAGGCGAGGCCGTGAACGAACGGGGGCGCACGGTCGCCGTCGCCACCCTCGCGGGGGTCGCCGCGGGCTGGCTGGCGTTCGCGGTGCTCGTGTGGCTCTACGGCGAGTCGCCGCGCGAGATCGCGGGGCAGCTCCTCGCCGGCACGTGGGGCATGGCGTACGGCGTGGGGCAGGTGCTCTACAAGGCCACGCCGCTCCTCTTGACCGGCGTCGCGGTGAGCCTGGCGCTGCGGGCGGGCCTCTTCAACATCGGCGGCGAGGGCCAGCTCGCCGTGGCGGGCCTCGCGGTGGGAGCGGTGGGGGCGAGCCTCCCGCGCGACACGCCGGCGTGGATTGCGCTCCCCGCCGTCATCGCCGTCGCGCCGCTCGCCGGCGCCGCGTGGGCCTGCGTCCCCGCCGTGCTCCGGGCGCGCTACGGAGCGCACGAGGTCATCTCGACCATCATGATGAACCGCGTGGCCGACGCCGTCGTCGGCCTCGCCCTCGCGCGCGGCCTCGCCCTGCCGGGCACCGTGCGGACGCCGGACGTCGTCGCCGGCGGCCGCCTTCCGCGCCTCGAAGCCCTCGGCCTCGCGTCACTCCACGGCAGCGCGGTCAGCCTCGCGCTGCCGCTGGCCCTCGCCGTCGCGCTCCTAGCCGCGGGGTGGCTCACGCGGTCGCGCGTCGGACGCGAGACCGTCCTCGTCGGCCTCTCGCCGTCGGCGTGCGCGGCGGAGCGCATCCCCGTCGCGCGCCGGCTCGGGGGCGCCCTCGTCCTCTCGGGCGCCGTCGCGGGCCTCGCCGCGCTCGCGCCGGTGCTGGGCTCCAAGGGCTACTTCGAGAGCGGGATGGGTGCGGGCGCCGGCTTCGGCGGCATCGCGGTCGCGCTCCTCGGCCGGGGGAGCCCGACGGGGCTGTTCCTCGCCGCGCTGCTCTTCGGGACGCTCGAGCAGGGGGGGCTCGCGATCAACGCGCGCGTTCCGATGGAGGTGATGACCGTGCTCCAGGGCGTCGTGATCGTCGCCGTCGCGCTCGCCGACGCTCGCGTCCGCGCCTTCGTCGCGAGCAGCGTCGCCGGGCCGGCGCGCCCACGCGGGACGGGGGCGACCGGATGACCTTCCTCGCCGCCCTCCTCAGCTTGACGATGCTCGCCCAGACCCTGCGCATCGCGGTGCCCTACGTCTGCGCCGGGCTCGGCGGCGTCTGGAGCGAGCGAAGCGGCGTCGTGAACATCGCGCTCGAGGGCATCCTCCTCGCCGGTGGGCTGGGTGGCGTCGTCGCGCACGTTGCGACGGGCAGCCCCTGGGCGGGCGTCGTCGCGGGCGCCGTCGTGGGCGCGAGCATCGGTCTCGGGCACGCCGTCGTCGTCGTTCGCGGCCGGGTCGACGCCATCGTCAGTGGCATCGCGATCAACCTCGTCGCGGCCGGCGGAACGCGCTTCGTCCTCCGCTCGCTCTACGACTCCAGCTCCAACTCGCCGCCGGTCGACGGCTTTCGCAGCTCCCTCCTCGGCGGCGCCGGCGGCGGGGCCCTCCTCGTGCGTACCCTCGTCGATCCGCTGACCCTCGCGACCGCGGCGCTCGTCGCGGCGACCGCCTGGAGTCTCTATCGCACGCGGTTCGGGCTGCGCGTACGCGCGTCGGGCGAGGACCCGGTGGCGTCCGCGAGCGTCGGGGTCGACGTGCCGCGGGTGCGCGTGGTGGCGGTGACCCTCGGGGGCGCCATCTGCGGCCTCGGCGGCGTCGCGCTCGCGTACGATCAGCACCAGTTCCAGTCCGGGATGAGCGGCGGCCGCGGCTTCATCGCGCTGGCGGCGGTGATCCTCTCGGGATGGCGCCCGGGCCGGGCGGCCGCCGCGTGCCTGGCCTTCGCCGCCCTCGACGCGGCCCAGATCCTCGTTCAGGACCAGGCCCGCGCCGTCTCGGGGTACGTGGCGCAGACGCTCCCGTACGTCGCGACGCTCGTGGCGCTTTGGCTCGTCGCGCGGCGGAGGGGGAAGGGGGCTCTCGGGGGAAGGGCGCCGGCCGGCCTCGGGAGGGCCGCCCTATAGACTCTCCGGACGCTCGTCGCTCCACGGCATCGCCGCTTCCACCTGCCTCGCGAGCGCCAGCACGAGACCATCCGCCAGCGGTCTGCCGGCGATCTGCACTCCGATGGGGTGCCCCTTCGTCGACCGCCCGGCGGGCACGCTCGCCGCCGGCTGCCCGCTGATGTTGAACGGCGCGGTGAACACGCCCAGCTTCGACGCCTCGGCGAACACCTCGGGCGGCCGCAGGTCGCGCCAGGCGCCGATCCGGGGCGGAGGCACCGCCACGGTCGGCGTGATCCACGCGTCGCAGTCGCCGAACTGCTCCAGCACGACCCCCATGAGCCGCTCGATGATCCGCTCGACCGCCTTCGCGTCGACGTGGCGACCCTTCTCCCCGAGCCACCGCGTCACCGGCTGGGTGCGCGACCAGTCGTGCACCGGCGCGGAGGCGGCGGTCGCCTGCCACACCGGGAGGAACTCCTCGAGCACGCCCGCCGGTAGCTCCAGCGCCTTCTCCTCGAGGGTGTGCCCCAGCTTCTCCAGGGCGCGCGCGACGCGTTCGGTGGCGGCGGCGATCTCGGGGTCCGTGTCGACGTGGTTCGAGCGGAGCGCGAGGCGCAGCTTGAGGCGCCGCGGCACCTCGCGCGCGAGCTCCGCGAAGGGACGCGGCGGCGGAGCGGCCCAGTGCGGCTCTCCCACGGTGATGCCGGCCATGACGTCGAGCATGGCGGCGGCGTCGTCGACGGTGCGCGTGATGGGACCGCAGGTCCAGATGAGGACGCGGTCGTCGAGGCCGAAGGGGTTCTCGACGCGGCCGCGCGAGGGCTTGATGCCGAAGAGACCGCAGAATGACGAGGGGATCCGGATCGAGCCCGCCGCGTCGCTCCCTTGCGCGATGGGCACCATCCCGGAGGCGACCGCCGCGCCGGCGCCGCCGCTCGAGCCGCCGGCGGTGACCTCGGGATCCCAGGGGTTTCGCGTCGGCGGGTGGATGTCCGGCTCGGTGACGGGGAGGGAGCCGAGCTCGCTCGTGGTGGTCTTGCCGACGATCACGAAGCCGCCGCGCCGGAGCTGCTTGACGACCGCGTCGTCGAACGGCACGAAGAGGTGCTCGAAGGCGCGCGAGCCGAAGCGCGTGAACGACCCTCGGGCGAGGTTCAGGTCCTTCACGGCGAGGGGCACGCCGTGGAACGGGGGAAGGTCGGCGCCGCGCTTGCGGAGCCGGGCGTCGGCGGCGCGCGCCTCGGCGAGGGCGCGTTCCCCGAGGACGTCGACGAACGCGGTGAGCCGGGGGTTGAGCGCGTCGATGCGCTCGAGGCACGCGAGGACGAGATCCTCCGACGACACGCGGCGCTGCCGGATCGAGGCGGCCAACTCGAGGGCCGGGCGCGAAGGGAGAGCGCGGCTCATGAAGGAGAGACGACCTCGACGCCCTCGACGAGGACCGTCTTCGTCTTGCGGACGCCCCACGGCTGCACGAGGGCGTGCTCGTGCGGAAGGTCCCAGACGACGACGTCCGCGCGCGCGCCTTCGCGGAGCACGCCGCGGTCCGCGAGGCCGAGCGAGAGCGCGGCGCTGCGGGTGGCGGCGAGGAGGGCCTCGTCGGGCGACAGACCGTACGCGCGTACGGCGAGGGCGAGGGCGAGCGGGAGGCTCTCGGTCGGCGCGGTCCCCGGGTTCGCGTCGCTGGCGACGACGAGCGGCACGCCGGCGTCGCGGAGGGCCGCCACGGGCGGCGGGGACTGGGCGAGGGTGAAGCTCGCGACGGGGAGGAGCACGGCCGCGACGCCTGCGCGGGCGAGGGCGGCGATGCCGGCG
>JBEKGQ010000026.1:0-20186 GCA_050012715.1 Polyangiaceae bacterium | reverse complement strand
GTACCCGCGCCGCCTACGCGCTCTCTGAGACCGGCGTGTGCCAGCCGCCGTCGCCGGCGACGAGCGCGTCCGCCTCGGCCGGCCCCCACGTGCCCGGCCGGTACGGCAGCACGGGCACGTCGCGCTTCGCGAGCAGTGGGTCGACCACCCGCCACGAGGCCTCGATGGCCGCCTCCGTCCCGAAGAGCGTCGGGTCCCCCGCCATCGCGTCGCCGAGCAGCCGCTCGTAGGGGAGCATCTCGACCGTCACGTCGCGGACCGCCAGCAGCTCCGTGCGCTGGCCCGCCATCGCTTCGCCGGGCGCCTTCGACCGCACTCCGAGCCCGGTCGCGACGTCCGGCCCGAGGCGGAAGCGCAGCGTGTTGCTCTCGCGCAGATCGATCGCCTCCGCGTCGAACACCGCGAACGGAGGCGGTCGCAGCCGCACCAGCACCTCGGTCGCGGTGACGGGGAGGCGCTTGCCGGTGCGAATGAAGAACGGGACCCCCGCCCAGCGCCAGCTCGCGATCGACAGACGCACCGCCGCGAACGTCTCGACGTTCGAGTCGGCGGCGACGCCCGCTACCTGCCGGTACCCCTCGTACTGCCCTCGGACGAGGTTCGCCGGGTCGATCGGCTCGATGGCCTCGAGCAAGCGTTGCCGCGCGCCGCGGAGCGCGCTCGCGGACCCGTTCAGGGGCGCCTCCATGGCGAGGCACGAGATGACCTGGAGCATGTGGTTCTGGATGACGTCGCGCACGGCGCCCGTCTCCTCGTAGAGCGAGCCGCGGCCCTCGACGCCGAACGTCTCGGCCATCGTGATCTCTACGCTCGCGACGAAGCTGCGATTCCAGATCGGCTCGAGGAAGGAGTTGCCGAACCGGAAGTAGAGCAGGTTCTGCACCGGCTCCTTCCCGAGGTAGTGGTCGATGCGAAAGATCGCGTCCTCGGGGAACACCGTCCGGAGCGACGCGTTCAGCTTCGCCGCCGACGCGCGGTCGCGGCCGAAGGGCTTCTCCACCACGACGCGCCCCTCCGCGGCGGCCCCCGAGCGGCCGAGCTCCGCCACGACGGTGGCGAACAGGCTCGGCGGGATGGCGAGGTAGTGCAGCGGACGCTGCGCGGACCCGAGCGCCTTCCGGAGCTGGTCGAACGTGCCCGGCGCGGCGTAGTCGCCGTCGATGTACTGGAGCCGCGCGGAGAGCGCCGCGAAGGCCTTCGCGTCCACGCCGCCGCCGTGCTTCTCGAGGCTGTCGCGCGCGCGCGCGCGCAGCTGGTCGACCGTCCAGCCGGCCTTGGCGACGCCGATGACCGGCACGTCGAGCCTCCCCGTCTTGGTCAGCGCCTGGAGCGCCGGGAAGATCATCTTGTGCGCGAGGTCGCCCGTCGCGCCGAAGAAGACGAGCGCGTCCGAGGTCGGCGGCGGCATGGCCTCCTGTGTAGCAAGAACGGGTCCCGGTATGCCGAGCCGAAGCATAGTCTCGTCGTCATGCTCGTCCCCCGCCCCTTCCCGGCCGCGTTGCCGCACGGCACCTTCTCCGAGCCCGTCCCGGGCGTCTTCTTCGTGCAGGGGACGATGCGGCTCCCGGGCGTTTTGCCGATGCGGTTCAGCCGCAACATGGTCGTCGTCCGCGCCGGCGAGCGGCTCGTGCTCATCAACACCGTGCGCCTCGACGAGGCCGGCCTCGCCGCGCTCGACGGGCTCGGCAAGGTGACCGACGTCGTCCGCATCGCCGGTTTCCACGGCATGGACGACCCCTTTTACGCCGACCGGTACAAAGCCAAGGTGTGGGCCTTGAAGGGCCAGCGCTACGTCGCCGGCTTCGGCAACGACGCGCCCGACGTCTACTTCGAGGCCGACCAGGTGCTCGAGCCGGGCGGCCCGATGCCGATCGAAGGCGCGACGCTGCACGTCATCGCGGCGAAGCCGCCCGAGGGTCTCCTGCTCCTGCCGAACGAGGGCGGCGTGCTCGTGGCGGGCGACAGCTTGCAGAACTGGGCGAAGGCCGACGCGTACTTCAGCCTGCCGGCGCGGCTCGCGATGCCCCTCATGGGCTTCATCGAGCCGCACAACGTCGGCCCCGCGTGGCTGAAGGGCGGCAAGCCGCCGAAGGAGGATCTGCGCGCCATCCTCGGCCTTCGCTTCGCGCACGTGCTGCCGTCGCACGGCGCACCCGCGATCGGCGACGCGGTGGCGAAGTACCGACCCGCGATCGAGCGCGCGGTCGGGTAGCAGGACCCTCGCGGCAGACGCCATACCCCTCGACGGGTACCGGCCTCGCGAGGACCGCCGACGCGATACCCCTCGACGGGTAGCCCCCCACCCGTCACGGCCGACCCGATGACCCTCGACGGGTACCGCCCTACCCGTCGCCACGGACCCGGATCGTCTCGACGGGTACCCCTTCACCCTTCGCGGCGGAGGCCGTACCCCTCGACGGGTAGCCCGGTCGCCGTCGCCGCCGGACCGCCTGCCCGCAGGCGCGACGCGATGGCACTCGCCTCCGTCGCGGTCACGCTCATCGCCGCCGCTTTCGCGTTTGCGCCCCTCGCGTTCCCCACTACGGTCCCCGCGCTTGCGCCCACGAGCATCCCCGTCGCGCCTCCTGCGCATCGCGTTGCCGCTCGCCCTCCTCGCGTCGGCGTGCGAGAGGCCCCCTTCGGCGTCGCCGCCGGACGCTTCGCCCTCGAACGCCGCTCCCTCCGCGCCGACCGCCACCGCGCCCGCGCCGACCCCGACCGCGTCCGCCGTCGACGGCTCCCCACCGGCCGCCGACGCCTCCTTTCTCCCGCCTGCCTCCGCCCCGGACCTGCCGGCCTCCCTCCGCGCCGCGGTCGACGCCGCCGCCGTCGCGCTTCACACCCGCGCGGTCACGCACGTCGACATCGACGCCTTCGTCCTCGTCGACGCGGACCACGGTCCGCACTTCGCGCGCGCGGTCGACCTCACCCGCAAGGCCCTCGACGCCCTCTACGACGGCCGTTTCGACAAGCATCCGAGCGCCGCGGTCACGGTCTTCGTGTTCTCCGACCAGGACGCGTACCAGCGCTTCTGCTCCGCCCGCGTCGACGGTTCTTGCCCCACCAACTTCGGTCAATACGACCGGCGGTCGCGGGAGATCGTCCTGCACGCGACGAAGGGCGCGGAGACGACGCTGCACGAGCTCGTGCACCCCATCCTCGCCCAGGCGGACTTCCCGCGCGCCCCTGCGTTCCTCGACGAGGGCATCGCGGCTCTCTACGAGAACCCGGTCTTCTGCGCGAAGGGACACATCACCGGCATGAGCAACTGGCGCTACGACGACGTGAAGCGCGCCCTCGACGCGCCCGACGACCCCGGGCCTTCGCGCCTCGAGGGCCTCTTCGCGATGGACACCGTCTCCTTTCTCACCCTCGACCCGGCGCACCCCGAGACCGGGCCCACGGATCTCGCCAAGGAGAACCGGCACTACGGGCTCTCGCGCTACTTCGCGCAGTGGGCGGATCGCCAGGGAAAGCTCTGGCCTTTCTACCGAGCCTGGCGTGCGGGGATCGCGACCGATCCCCGGGGGGAGAAGGCCTTCGCCGCGGTCTTCGGGAAGACTCTCGGGCAAGCGTCCCCGGACTTCGAGGCGTACGTTCGCCGCCTGGCGCCGCCGGCGACCGAGAATCCGTGCCCCCCGTGAAATAGTTACTCCACAGATCCGGCGGGAGCGCGTCTCCCCCGGATCATGGAAACGCGACCCATGCCCGCCGAGCTTCTCACCCACCCCGACGTCACCAGGGCCATCGTGCGGATCCTGCGCTCCGCGGGCATTCCGGCGCAGGACCTGAGCGACGGCGTGGCCGACGTGCAGGTTCGCATCCTCCACTCGCTGAGGAACAAGCTGCAGGCTCTCTGGCCGAAGACGGTCGACGAGTGGAAGGGCCTCGCGATCACGTCGACCAAGAGCTTCCTCTTCGACCGCTGGAAGAAGGCCAAGCGGCGCGCCAAGCGCGGGAACGCGGGGCTCCTCGTCGAGGACGTCGAGGCGCACGCCGCCGAGCCGCGGGGCTCGGGGGAGCGCGACCCCATCGACCAGAAGAAGGGCCTCCAGCTCCTCGACGAGTTCCTCGCCGAGCGGCACAAGGGCGATCTCGACGCCCGCATCCTGGACCTCATGGCCGACGACAAGGACGCCGCGGAGATCGCGGCGGACCTCGGCCTCACGCACCAGCAGGTCCGCGACCGGATCCGCGCGATGCGGGCGGCGTTCGCCGCGAAGGCGACCGCGGTCTTCGGCTCGGGCGCACTGCTTCTCCTGCTCCTTCTGCGAGGCGGCCCCACCGAGCCGCGCTACTACGCCCTCGGTCCCGACCCGGTGTTCACCGACGCGACGCCCGAGGAAGTGTCGGCGGACCTGCGCGATCAGGCCCGCGCTCCGTGCCGGAACGCCGAGTGGTCCAGGTGCATCGAGCTGCTCGACGCGGCCCGCGAGCTGGATCCGGCGGGGGACCAGGCCCCGGAGATCCAGGCCGTGCGGGACCGCGTCGCCCAGGAGCTCGACGACAGGTTGCGCCAGCGAGAGGCCAAGCCGCACGGTCCGACCGCGCCGCACCCGGCGCCGGCGCCGAAGAAGCCCTGATTTGTCGCGAGCTTCGGTCGCTCGGCAGAAAAAAGAAGCGATCGACTCCACAGATTCGGGACGAGCGCGTCTGGGTAGGTGAGAGGGGCACGAAGCGCCTCGCGGGCTTCCGCCTCCTCTCCTTCTTCCGTCGCTTCGCTTGCTCTCGTCACTCCACGGAGGGGGCCTCGCCGCCTGGCATGGTGCTGGACCGCCGCCCCGTCCACATCGAAAGGAAAACGCCACCCAAATGCCGACGAAAAAGAACAAACCTGCGATCAAGGCGGCCGACGCCAAGGTGATCGCGGGAATCGCCAAGAACCTGGGCTCCATGGCCCAGGTCACTCTGGCGGGGAAGCAGTACACCCCGGCACAGATCTCGGCGATCTATCAGGCCGACTCCGCCGCGATGGACGCGACGGATGCGGCACACGCAGCCTGGCAGCAGGCTGTGGCGAACGAGCGGGCGACCCGCGCCACCACGGTGCAGTTCAACCGCTCTCTGCGCAGCTTCGTGCTCGGCTACTACGGCGAGCAGGCAGTTGCGATCCTCGGCGACTTCGGGTTCACCGCTCCGAAGTCGACGGCGACGACCGACGTCGCGACGAAGGCACTCGCCGCCTCGAAGGCCAAGGCGACGCGTGCGGCCCGTGGGACCACGGGCAGTGTGAAGAAGAAGGCCATCACCGGGAACCTCACGTCGGTCGTCCTCACGACGACCCCGGGCGGGACTCAGGTGCAGCCCTCTTCGACGCCGGCGGGGACGAGCCCCCCGGCGAACGCACCGGCCACCGCCACGGGGGCTCCCGCCCCGGCGGCCGCGCCGGTGACCCCCGCGAAGCCGGTCACGCCGGCCTAGCGGAGCTCGGGTAGCGCAGTAGCGGCAGGGCGGAGGCGCGGCCGGGGGCGGCTCGAAGTGGGAGCCGCCTCCGGCCCGCCGGGGAGAGTCACGGGCAGCACACCCACGGCCCCACCGCGGCGGGGCGATTGCACCCCGCGTCGATCGGCTGCGGGCAGGCCTGGGCGTCACCACTCGCGGTGCACGTGCCCCCGGCTTGCCCGCAGGCGTCGATGGGATGATTCAAGCAGCACACGGGCCCGGTCGCCCCCTGGCACATGACGGCGGGCTGGTCGTCGAGGGGGTAGTACGCGCCGAAGGCGCCGCAGCTCCCGGTCTGGGAGACGCAGAAGCCGCCTTGCTGGAGGCACGCCGTCAGCGGCGCGCAGCACTGGGAGCGCGCGCCGCTCTGCGCGCAGCCGCTGGTGGCCGGCATCAGGCCCACCGGGCAGCCGGCGTCGGGGAGCGTGCACGCGCCGCTCGCGATGTCGCAAAGGTCCGGCGGGGCCGAGACGCAGCACCCCTGCTCGCCATCGGGCTGGGACGGGCACTCGAGCGAGTCGCCGAGGCGCTTGCCGGCGCCGCAGCCGGGCCATCCCTGGTCGATGGTCACGCACGTCCCGCCGTTGCCGACGCAATCGAGGCCGGGGGGGATCCCACCGTCGTCCGGCGCGGGCGTCGTGGCATCGGCGTCCGCGGACCCATCGGCGACGTCGGCCGCGGGGGGAGCCCAGTCGCAACCGGCGAGCGCGAGCGGGGCGAGCAGGAGGGGGAGACAAGAGAAGCGCATGGCTGCTTTCTGCGGGAATCCGCCGCGGAGCGCAACGCCGGCGTTCGGCCGGGGTGCCCCGTCGATGAATGGAACGTTCTCCGCGGATGAGTGTTCCCCGCGGAGACACATCGTCGCGCGTTCACCCACACTGCGTCCCTCCCCGGGGCCTGCTAGGACATCCGGGTTGCGGCGCGCCCCAATCCCGTCGTTCGGCCCGACGCTCGCTGCGTGCGCGGTCGCCGCGAGCCTCGCCGCGTGCTCCCTGGTCTCGCTCGACGGCCTGACCGGAAGCAGCGACGACGCCGGCGTGCACGGCGGCAGCGGCTCCTCGAGCGGCGCGCCGATCCCCGAAGGCGGCTCGACGTCGAGCGGGAGCGGCTCCTCGAGCGGGGGTTCCTCCGGCGGCGCCTCGTCGAGCAGCAGTGGCTCCTCCGGCACCTCCTCGAACGGGGGCGACTCCTCCAGCGGCGGAGCGCCGGACGCCAGCGGCCCCGGCGAGCCCGAGGCGGGCGCGGACGCTGGCCCTCCGCACGAGGCGAGCGTCGAGAGCTCCGCGCCGGACACCGGTCCCCCGCCGCCCGAAGCGGGGCCGAAGGACAGCGGCGCGCCCGAGACGGCGCCGCCGCTGGGGTTCTGCGCGAGCCTGAACCCGGCGCCCCTCTTCTGCGACGACTTCGACGAGGGGACGGCGCTCGCGACGCCGTGGGACATGCTCGCGAGCACGAACGGCGCCGAGGTGGCCAGCGCCGCGAGCTACGTGTCGCCGCCGGACTCGATGCTCGTGACGGTGAACCCCAACACCGCCGACACGGCGGTCGACGACGCCGGCTACAAGAGCTTCCCGTCGAAGCAGGGCGTCGCCGGGACGGCGACCATGTCCTTCGAGATGCGCGTCGACGCGGTCGACGAGTCGGCGACGTCCGACGGGATCCTCGGGGCGATCCAGCTCTGGAACGGGAGCACCTACTGGGACCTCGAGCTCGAGGTGTTCTACGAGGCGGCGACGAACGACCTCGAGGTGAGCATGAGCGAGGACGGGAACACGGTCTCGTACGTGCAACACTTCGCCTCGACGCACTTGCCCCTCGGGACGTGGACCCAGGTGACGCTCGCGATCGCGCTGCCGGCCGGCACGAACGGCGCGGCACCGGCGACGCTCGCGTTCAATGGAACCACGGTGGCCAGCGCGACGGTGACGGTGGGGACGCCCACTCCGATCCCGGAGATCCTCGTCGGAACGACCTACGCGACCCCCTGCGCCGGCGGGTGGTCGCTCGCGTACGACAACGTGACCTTCGACGACAAGTGAGGTCACCCCCGCGACCGATCGCGTCCGACCCCGAGGATCCACCCCGAATCGAGGCCCGGGGCGGTCCGCGGTAGAGCGCCGGGCAGCGACGCCGAGGGATGCACCCTCGCCGGGCGCCTGATTTCGCGCGGCACGGAACGTGGACTCCCGCCATGCCATGGCGCGAGACGTACGGCCCCTCCCCCACCTCCGCCTCCTGAATGCGCTGGCGCTCCTACCTCTGCTGGGCGCGCTCGGCGCGCTGCCCTCGGGCTGCTCCATCGACGTCACGTCCACCGTCCCGGCCGGCAACAGCGCGAGCGGCGGCGGCTCCGGGGGCGGTAGCGGCGGCGGGGCGGCCCACAACGACGCCGGGATGCTCGTGGCCCCCGACGGCGCCGTCCTCCCGCCGAGCGGCGGCGACTCCGGCGCGGAGGGCGCCGCTTCCTCGTCCGGCGGTGACGGCGGCGTGCCGAACCCCGCGGGCGACGGCGGCCTCGACGTGCCGCCCGCGGCGACACGCGGCGCGTCGGTCCCCTACTGGGAGTACGAAGCGGAGGACGGCACGGTCGCGAAGACCAACGGCACCGTGCTGCCGATCGACAACGCCGAGGGACAGCTCACGGCGGAGGCTTCCGGCCGGACCGTCGTCGAGCTGACCGCGGCCGGGCAGTACGTCTCCTTCACCCTGGAGCACCGCGCCAACTCGATCGTCGTTCGCTACTCGATCCCGGACGCGCCGAGCGGCGGGGGCATCGAGGCGACGCTCGGCCTCTACGTCGGCGGCGGCCCGCGGCAGACGATGAACCTCACGTCGCGCTACATGTACTCGTACGGCGCGATGTCCACGCTCGACGGTGATCCGTCGATCGCGACGAAGACCCCCGGCGGGCTCGCGCACCACTTCTTCGACGAGTGGCAGCTCCTCTTCCCGCAGGGCGAGGTCCCCGCCGGGACGGTCGTGAAGCTCCAGGTCGACTCCCCTACCGACACCGCGAGCCGCTACGACATCGATCTCGTCGACTTCGAGGACGTCGGGCCGCCCCTCACGCCGCCCGCGGGCTCCCTGTCGATCACCGACACCGCCTATGGCGCCGTTGCGGGCGCGACCGACGCGACGACGGGCGCGAACAACCAGGCCGCGATCCAGAAGGCCATCGGTAACGCGACCGCGCAGGGCAAGGTGCTGTGGATCCCGCCCGGCGTCTTCACGCTGAGCCCGCAGCCCGCGAACCTGCAGAACGTCGACTACGACGAGGTGCCGAAGCTCTTCATCACCGGGAGCGTCACCATCCAGGGCGCGGGCATGTGGTACTCGAAGCTCTCCGGCTTCGGCGCTCAGTTCGAGCTGAAGGGCAACCCGGAGACGGGCACGGCGCCCTACGCGCCGCTCCAGGTGACGTACGGCTTCCACGACTTCGCCCTCTTCGGCGACGTGACCTGGCGGCAGGACACGAACTCCGGGTGGCAGGGCTTCGACGGGCCGTGGGGGGTCGACTCGACGCTCACGAACGTCTGGATCGAGCACGAGAACGTCGGCATCTGGGGCGGCAGCGGCTGGGACTTCGCGCCGCCGCTCACGAGCTCCCTGACCAAGTCGCTCACCGTCACGGGCGCGCGCGTCCGCGACACCTACGCCGACGGCATCAACCTGAACGACGGCACGAGCAACGCGACCATCCAGCAGACGAACGTCCGCAACGCCGGCGACGACTCGCTCGTCCTCTGGAGCTACTCCGGCGACGGCTCGATTCCCTGCGCGAACAACGTCATCCAGTACAACACCGTGCAGACGGTGTGGCACGCCAACTGCTTCGCGCTCTACGGCGGCGCCAGCAACCGCTTCGAGAACAACACGTGCGCGGACACCGCGAACATGGCCGGCATGTTCGTCGCGACGGACTTCACGCCGATCGCGCTCTCGGGGACGACGAGCATCCTCCACAACACGCTGACGCGCGCCGGCGGCGTCCACGGCACGAACGACTACGCCGGCGAGGGCGCGCTGATGTTCTTCCTCGGCACGCAGCCCATCACCGGCGTCACGGTAGAGGACATGCTCATCGACACGCCGATCCTCGCCGGGATCCAGTTCTCGGGGGGCAACAGCCTCTCGAACGTCACGCTGAGCGGCATCACCGTGAAGAGCTTCGGCGCGGAGGGACCCGTCACCGAGAACGGGACGACCTACGCCTCCGAGGGCGTGATGATCGAGGGCGGCGTCACCGGATCGGTCGAATTCGACAACGACTCGATCAGCGGCAGCAACAGCAGCGACAACTTCGTCGACGACGACGGCACGGCCCTCGCAGTCACGAAGGGCAGCGGCAACGTCGGCTTCTAGCGCCGACCACCGACCGCGGACCAAGGGAGAAGAGACCGGCCATGTTCACGCTTTCGGGACGCGCATTCGGGTTTCGTCGGATCACGTGCGCCGTGGCCGTCACCGCCGTCGCGGCGGCGCTGGCGAGCGTCTACGGGTGCAGCCTCAGCGTCGCGGTGACGACCGCGGATGGCGGGACCGGCGCCGACGGCTCGGCGAGCGGGAGCGGCTCGGGCGGGGGCTCGGGCGGGAGCAGCGGCGCGAGCGGGAGCGGGAGCGGAGGCGCAAGCAGCGGCAGCGGCAGCAGCGGGGGTGGGAGCAGCAGCGGCGCGTCGAGCGGCGGCGACGCGGGGGCGACGAACGGCGACTTCCCGGACGGCCAGGGCATGGACATGCCGTGGGTCGAGCTCCAGGCCGAGGACACGACGCACGCGACGACGGGCGGGCCCACGGTGAAGACGCTGCCGCCGAGCCGCACGAAGTGGGACAAGACGCAGATCCAGGCCGAGGCAATCGGGCGCCAGGCGGTCGAGCTGAGCACCACGGGCGACTACGTGGAGTTCACCGTGACCGCGCCGGCGAATTCGATCGTCGTCCGCTACTCGATCCCCGACTCCGCGACCGGCGGCGGCCTGAGCGCGACGCTCGGGCTCTACGTGAACGGGACGCGCGTGAAGTCGATGAACCTCACGTCGCACTATTCCTGGTCCTACAACGGCGAGTACATCCCGGGCGCGCCCGACGACGAGGCCGGCGTGGCGTCGCTCGAGAGCCCGGCGTCGCCCTACCCACACACCTTCTTCGACGAGTACAACTCCGGCCCCGGCGACGGCCCCGAGAATCAGCCGGTGATGCCCACGCTGAGCGCGGGCGACAAGGTGCGCCTCCAGCGCGACAGCCAGGACACGGCGAGCAACGGCACGGACGACTTCTACATCATCGACCTCGTCGACTTCGAGGACGTGCCCGCCGCGCTCACGATGCCCGCGGGCTTCACGTCGATCGTGACCGCGAGCGGCGGCGCCATCCAGCCGAACGACGGCAAGGACCACGCGGACGACCTCGAGACGGTGCTGCTCGGGGGCGCGCAGAAGCTCTGGTTTCCGCCGGGCGAGTACATCGTCCGGCAGTTCGTGAAGTACGCGTGCGGGGCGGGCGCGAGCGATTGCCACGTCGCGCTCGACAACCAGGGGAGCGAGATCGCCGGCGCGGGCATGTGGTACACGCGCATCCTCGGCAAGCAGGCCATCTTCTTCTGCGACGTGATGGCCCCATGCAACGTGCACGACCTCGCCATCTGGGGTGACTCGACGGCGCGCGACGAGCCGCAGGCGGGCGCGCAGAAGGCCTTCGCGGGACCGCAGGGCAAGGGCACGCAGCTCTACGACCTGTGGATCGAGCACGAGGTGGCCGGCATCTGGGTCGGCAACGATCCGGACTCGCAGATGAACGGCCCGACGCAGGGCCTTCAGATCCACGACGTGCGCATCCGCGACACGTACGCGGACGGCATCAACCTCGACAACGGGACGAGCGGCTCGACGGTCGACAACTGCCACATGCGCAACACCGGCGACGACGCGGCGACGGTGTGGGCGGTGGACTGGCCCGACTGCGTCGAGATCGGGCAGTGCGCGGCGAAGGCCGACGAGACGTCGGACCCGGGCCAGGGCGTCGGCAACGGGAACACGTTCAATCACATCTCGGTCCAGATGCCGTGGCGCGCCAACTGCTTCGCCGCCTACGGCGGCTATGGAAACACGTGGGAGAACTCGACCTGCGAGGACGTCCTCACGTACCCCGGCATCTTCGTCGACCAGGAGTTCGGCAGCTACCCGTTCGGCTCGCAGAACACGCCGGCGCCCCCCGCGGCCCAGACCCTGACGACGTTCGACAACATCTCGGTCGTGCGCGCCGGCGGCGAGATGTTCTACGAGCCGGGCGGAACGAGCTGCCCGGGCTCGAACGACTACCAGGGGGCGTCCTGCGCGGGCCTCACGCCCTGGTACCACGGCGCGATCAAGCTCTACATGCGCTGGGGCAACGTGAACGACGTGCTCATCTCGAACGTCACGGTCGTCGATCCGACGTACGCCGGGATCGAGCTCCGCGGCTTCTCGAGCGCGGTCGCGCAGACCTACGGCATGACCGGCATTCCCACGTCACCGGTGAACTTCCTGCAGCAGGCGGACGACGCGCAGTACAGCAACGTCACCTTGCAGAACATCACGGTGACCGGCGCGCAGACGTACGGCCTCCTCGCGCAGGACCTCGAGACGGGGATGCGCGGGACGGTGAGCTTCGAGGGAGTCGTGATCAGCGGCTCGGCGATGGGCGCTTCGAACCTCAACGGCGCGCCCGCATCGCTCATCAACAAGGTCGGCAACAGCAACCAGGGCTTCTGAGCTGGAGGAACGCCATGATCCGTCGTCTCGGGACTCTCGTTGCCGCCGCGCTCGTCGCCGGCCTTCTCGTCGCTCCCGAGCACGAAGCGCGCGCCTCCGATCCCCCGCCGGCCAAGGCCCGCAAGGTCGGGCGGGCCAAGGCCGCCGCGTCGAAGCCGACCCCGACCCCGACCTCGACCCCGACTCCGACCTCGACCCCGACTCCGACCCCGACTCCGACCCCGACTCCGACCTCGATCCCGACTCCGACCCCGACTCCGACCTCGATCCCGACTCCGAACGGCGTCCGCCTGCACGTCGACAGCCCGGAGCCCGCGCTCATCTTCAGCCACGAGACCGCGACCGGCACCGTCAACGGCCACGAGCTCGCCCTCGATCGCGCCACCTTCGTCTGCGCCTCGCCGTGCGACAAGGTGCTCGACGTCGAGCCGCACGTCTCCTTCACGGCCAACGGCGACTTCATCCCCTCGTCCTCCTTCCAGCTCGACGGCGCGGAGAAGGACGTCGCGGTGTCCCTGCGACCCGGGCGCCCCGGAGCGCGCGTCGCCGGGAACGTGCTCCTCGTCGGCGGCGGCGCGCTCGCCGTCGTCGGGGCGACGTTCGCCGTCGTCGGCGAGGTGCTCCGGTCGACCACCGTCAACGTCAGCGTCGACGGGCAGCCGGCGAAGAGCACGACCGCCACGGGCAACAAGTGGCTCGTCCCCGCGGGCATCGCCGTCGGAAGCGCGGGCGTCGCCGCGCTCGTCGCGGGGATCGTCGCGCTCGCGGAGAGCGGCACGTCGATCGAGGTGCGTCCGGTGGCCGTGACGGGCGCGAAGCCGCAGGCGAAGGCGCGCTACTGGCTCGGCGAGTTCTGAGTAGCTCGGCCCCTCGGAGGCTCAATGCACCGAGACGAGCGCCGCGCTCGCCGGCCCGAGGTCGATCGTGAACGTCGAGCCGGACGTGGCGAGCAACTCGGCCGGGTTCGGCGCGAAGCCGCCGTCGGCCTGGATGGACGCGCCGCCGAGCTCGACGCCGGTCGTCGCCGAGAGTGACGGGCCGGTGAGGCGCATCGCCTGCGCGGTCGTGATGGCCCCGCCGACGTTCACCGTGGCGTGCACCGTCGTCACGGCGTCCTTGTTCGAGAGGACGACGCTCGTCGTGGCTCCGGCAGAACCGATCGCATACGCGCTGAAGTTCGGCGAGCCCGTCGAGCCCGTCGTCGCGTAGAGCGTGCCCTGACCGGCCTTCGCGAAGAGCAGCATTCCGTAGAATTCGGGGCGCGCCCCGACGACGGTGGTGCCGTCGTCCGCGATCGGCGTGTAACCGGGGCCGTCGCCGCCGCCGTGGAAGTTCGTGCCCGTCGAGCCGTAGCGAGCGTTCGTGAAGAGGAAATCGATGGCCCACAGCGCCGTGCCGTAGCCGTCGCTGACGCCCGGTGCGCCGCCGTTGTAGAAGGAGTTGCACTCCGACAGGCGGTAGAGGTTCGCGATGCCGGCGTCGGTCGCCGCCGCCGAGAGCCCGGCGAGCTCGGTCTCGAGCGACGGATCCGGCGACAGGAGCAGCCCGATCGTCGAGGCGTCGCTCTGGCCGTTGGCGACGTAGTAGTGCTGCGTGAGGAGCGTGATGGCCTTGGCCTCGTCGGCGGCGAAGGGCTCTGTCCACGTCTTGTAGTCGCTCGCGGAGGCGGGGCCGGTGAGCTGTGCTCCGGGCGCGCCGGCGTCGGCGTGGATCGCGGCGGCGAACTTCTGCCAGTCGGCCTCGAACGCGGCGTAGTCCCACGTTCCGGGCGACGAGACGACGGACTCGTAGAGATCGGGCTCGTTGCCGATCTCGAAGCCGTAGAGCGAGTCGCCGAGCTGCGCCGCGGCGTACGCCGCCTCCGCCTCGGCCGCCTCGGGGGACGACGTCTTCAGGTTCACGCCGTAGATGACCTTCCATCCCGCGGCCTTCACGAAGGCGGCGAGACCGTCGACGTCGGCGGTCGTGATCACGGTGGGCGCGGCGGCGTCGGAAGCCGGCGTCCCGGCGTCGAACGTCTGCCAGACGCTCTCGTCGACGGTGTTGCCTCCGACCCGGAGAATGCTCGGCCCGAGGAGCTGGAAGATCGCGACGAGCGGTGCATTGTCGCCGCGGAAGAACCCGTCCTCGAGGTGCGCCTTCTCGTAGCTGAGACCCACGAACGCGGGCCCCACCGTGCCGACCGGCTGGGTCGGATCGATCGTGACCGGAACCGCCACGACCGGTCCGGAGTCCACGATCGCGTCCTGCGTGGGAGCGCCGCCGTCGAGGATGGGTCCGGCGTCGTCCACCGGGAGGGAGCCGTCGACCGGCGCCGTTGCGTCCGAGGGGGGACCGCCGTCGCCCGAGATGCTCGCCCCGCTCGAGCCGCCCCCGCCGCACGCGGTCGACAGCACGAGCCCGAGGCAGAGGGTGGCCCGGGAGATGCGATCGGCCATGGCTCCAGCGTACCGGACTTCTCCCGGTGCGGCGGGAGTCGATCCCCGGGGCCCCCTGCCCTAGAACGTCGTCCCGCATGAACCGATCCCTCGCGCTCGTCCTCGGTCTGGCGCTCGCCCACGCTGGATGCGCCGCGGAGCCCGTGCCCGCCGCGTCACCGGCACCGGCGCTACCGCCTCCCGCCGCGCCGCTTCCTCCTCCGCCGCCCCCGGTCGTCGAGCCGCCGCCGTCGGCGCTCACCGGCTACGACGCGCCCTCGGTGGCCGGCGAGCTCGCGTGGGAAGCCAAGCTCCGCGCGCTGCCGAGCGCCGACCGCATGCGCGAGGACATGCGACGCCTCTCGGCGCGCCCGCACCACGTCGGCTCGCGGTACGACCGGGACAACGCCGAGTGGATCCTCACCCAGTTCCGCGAGGCCGGGCTCGACGCGCACATCGAGGAGTTCCAGGTCCTCTTCCCGACGCCGAAGACGCGCCGGCTCGAGATGCTCGCCCCGGTCCGCTACGCGGCGCGCCTCGAGGAGCCCGAGGTGAAGGGCGACCCCACGTCGGGGCAGAAGAGCGAGCAGCTCCCCACGTACAACGCGTACTCGATCGACGGCGACGTCACCGGGCCGCTCGTATACGTCGGCTACGGCCTCACCAAGGACTACGAGGAGCTCGACCGGCTCGGCGTGTCGGTCAAGGGCGCCATCGTCCTCGCGCGCTACGGCGAATCGTGGCGCGGC
Source organism: Polyangiaceae bacterium (assembly GCA_050012715.1). Classification (GTDB taxonomy): domain Bacteria; phylum Myxococcota_A; class Polyangia; order Polyangiales; family Polyangiaceae; genus Palsa-1150. Next base: position 4,832 of record JBEKGQ010000026.1, on the reverse strand, counting down.
GTGAAGCCGAAGCTCGCCGCCGAGCACGGCGCCGTCGGGTGCATCCTCTACTCGGACCCACACGACGACGGGTACTTCGACGAGGAGGGCTACCCCAACGGCCCCATGCGGAGCCCGTGGAGCGTGCAGCGGGGGAGCGTGGCGGACCAGGCCTCGAACGCACCGGGCGATCCGCTCACGCCCGGCGTCGGTGCGGTCCCGGGGGCTCCGCGGCTCGCGCTCGGCGACGCGAAGGCGATCACGCGCATCCCGGTTCTTCCCATCTCGTACGGCGACGCCCAGCCGCTGCTCGCGCAGCTGGGCGGACCAATGGCGCCGAGGAAATCGCGCGGCGGTCTGCCCGTCCCGTACCACGCCGGGCCGGGGCCGGCCCGCGTCCACCTCGTGGTGCAATCGAGCTGGGACCAGAAGCCCATCTACGACGTCATCGGGCGGCTCCCGGGCACGACGGCGGCCGACGAGTGGATCCTGCGCGGCAACCACCACGACGCCTGGGTCAACGGCGCCGAGGATCCCATCTCCGGGCAGGTCGCGCTCCTCGAGGAGGTCCGCGCCTTCGCGCAGCTCACGAAGCAAGGCTGGCACCCGCGGCGGAGCATCGTTTTCGCGGCGTGGGACGGCGAGGAACCGGGCATGCTCGGTTCGACCGAGTGGGTGGAGACCCACGCCGACGAGCTGCGCAAGCACGCCGCGGTTTACGTCAACAGCGACGGCAACGGACGCGGGGTGCTCTACGTCGGCGGCTCGCACTCGCTCGAGCACGTCGTCAACGCCGTCGAGCGCGACGTGCCCGATCCGGAGACGCCGATGTCGGTCTTCCGGCGGCAGCAGCTCTGGGCCATCTCGCGCAGCGAGACGCCCGAGGACCGCGCGGAGATCCGCGACCGGGCCGACGTCCGCCTGAGAACGCTCGGCGCGGGCACCGACTACGTCGCCTTTCTCGACCACCTCGGCGTCGCCTCGGTCAGCCTCGGGTTCGGCGGCGAGGATCCGGAAGGCATCTACCACTCGATCTACGACGACTTCGCCTGGTACACACGCTGGAGCGACGGCGACTTCCGCTTCGGGCGCGCGCTGGCGGGGACGGCGGGCACACTCGTGATGCGCCTCGCGGATGCCCCGCTCCTGCCCCTCGACTTCGCCGGGCTGGCCGACGCGGTGAGCAAGTTCCAGAAGGGGCTCGAGAAGGACCTGAAGAAGAATCAGGACGAGCTGACGGAGCGCGCCAAGGAGCTCGACGAGGGCGTCTTCCGCGCGACCTTCGATCCGCGACGGCCGACGGTCGCGCCGCCGCGCGAGGCGGTGCCGCCGTTCATCAACTTCGCCCCCCTCGAGAACGCCACCGCGGCGCTCAAGGAGAGCGCGCGGCGCGCGGACAAGGCGCTGGCGCTCCTGGCGGCGCGCTCCGCGGACCCGGGGCTCGCCCCGCTCGTGGCATCGGTGAACCGCTCGCTCCTCGAAAGCGAGCGACGGCTGACGAGCGACGCCGGGCAGCTCCACCGGCCCTGGTACCGGCACATGCTGTACGCGCCGGGCGTCTACGCCGGCTACGAGGCCCGGCCCATCCCGGGCGTCGCCGAGGCCATCGAACAGAAGCACTGGGCCGAGGCGGAAGCGGAGGTCGTGCGCGCGGCCGCGACGCTGCAGGCGGAGACGGCGCTGCTCGACGCGATGAGCGGGGAGATCGACACCGCGCTGCGGGCCAGCGCGCCCTGACGACGTTCCCCTACCCGGGCGCCGCCAGCGCCCGTCGCACCTTCCCGAGCACGCCCACGTCGGCCGGTGGGAAGTCCTCCGCCCGCAGCTCCCCGGCCGCCGCCCATTTCACGGCCGCAACGTCGAGCGCGCGCGGCTCGAAGCCTAGCGCCCGCGCGGCCTCGAAGAAGAGCAGCAGCACCGCCTTCTCCGCGTCCTCGTAGCGGTGGAACGTCACGTCGAGGATCTCCCCGACGCTCGCCTCGATGCCGATCTCTTCCCGGAGCTCCCGCCGCAGCGCCTCGCGCGGGTCCTCGCCGGCCTCGACCTTTCCCCCCGGGAACTCCCAGGCCCCGGCCAGGTGCGTCCCCACCTTGCGCTGCGTCAGGAGGACGCGCCCCCCCTCGACGATGACCGCAGCGGCGACGACGATGGTCTTCACTTCTTCAAGATTCTACCGTCTTTTCCGCGCTCCCCGCCCCTCCCCTTGCGGTATCGTGCCCCCGGTTTTTCCAAGCGAGCGAGCCGCCATGAACAACGCCTTTCCGGTCGAAGACGGCAACTTCAAGCGCGGGGCTTTCAAGCCCATCGCGATCATCGTCGGCCTGCTCATCGTGGCCGGCGCCGCGGTGTTCATCTTCCTCAGCGCGAAGACCGAAGCGCAGTCGATGACGAAGGAGGCTGCCAACAAGGAGATCCTCGACATCCAGCTGCTGCCGAAGGCCGAGCAGACGCCGAGGTGGCGCAAGTGGGCGGAGACCGACACCGAGCCACGCCTGCAGCAGGAGGCGTTCGTCCACCTGTCGTGGGCGAAGGACACGCAGAGCATCCCGGCCATCATCAAGGGCCTCACGTCGGTCGACCACACGGTGCGCGGCACGGCGGCGATGGCCCTCGCGGGCTTCGGGACGCCGGCGGCCGATGCGGCGAAGCCCGAGCTGCTGAAGGCGGTGACCGAGGCGACGAACGCCGACAAGCCGCAGATCTGCTGGGCGCTCGTGGCCCTCCACGAGGCGAGCGCGTTCGACACGGTGATGGGCGAGTACCGCCTCGGTCACCTGGCGACGGTGCAGCGCCTCGACGGGTACCCGGCGTTCGACGCGGAGCAGCTCGCGGGCCTCGTGCCGATCGAGAAGATCGCGTCGATGGCGGGCGACGAGAGCGACAGCGTGCGGCAGCTGGTGGCGACGACGCTGTCGAAGAACGCGGACCCGAAGTGGACGGACACGCTCATCAAGCTGGTGACCGACAAGCAGGTCGAGGTGGCGCGCGAGGCGGCGGTCGGCCTCGGCAAGATCGGCAGCGACAAGGCGACGCAGCCGCTCGTCGACGCGCTGATGAAGGCGGACAAGCCGTCCCGCGAGAAGTTCCTCCAGGCGCTGCGCGACGGCGCGGGCGCAATCGGCCTCGTGCTCGCCCTGAAGACGGTGCAGCACACGTCGGCCGAGACCGAGAAGTTCCAGACGAAGCAGCTCTTCGACATGCTGCGCGATCTCGAGGATCCGCGCGGGGGCGACGCGCTCTACGACTACATCAAGTCGAACCCCAAGCCGCACTGGCGCTTCGAGGCGGCCATGCGCATGGCCGAGATCGGCGACGTGCGCGCGGCCGAGGTGCTCGGCTGGCGCATGCAGCAGGACCCGCTGAAGCTCTACAACGACGTCGACTGGCCCGAGCTGCGCCGCGACGACAACGAGCGCGTCTACGGGGCGCGGCACCTGGCCGATCTCGCGGCGATCCACCCCGAGAAGCGCGACTATCTGCTGAAGACGGCGGAGCCGGGCGTCCTCTACTGGGTCGACCCGGACAACAAGCCGCAGCCGCACGCGAACGGGATGCGCTTCCTCGCCGCGGTGGGCTCGACGAAGGCCATCCCGATGCTCGAGGGGTGGGCCGACCCGAAGACGAAGCTGCCGAACGAGGGCGCGCAGCCGCCCTTCCCCGAGGACTGGGCGACGGCGCAGAGCGCGCTCCGTTACCTGGGGCAGACGAAGGACCCACGCGGCTGGAGCATCCTCGAGAAGCAGCTCCACCGGCGCAGCCGCAAGACCGACGTGTCGTGGGACTCGCTGATGCAGGGCGGGCTGACGATCCTCGGGATGACGCTGCGCGCGCTCGGGGTGGGCTCGGCCGACGGGTTCGCGATGTGGGGCGACTCGAAGGCGTACGACGACCTCGTGAAGTACGCCGAGGAGCCGATGGAGAACGAGCAGGCGCGGATGGAAGCCTGCTTCGGTCTCTCGTGGGTGGCGACCGACGACCAGATGAAGGAGGTCGTGAAGAAGATTCACGACAACACGAAGACCGACGCCAAGGGCAACTTCATGCGCCAGTGCTACCTGGAGACGGTCATCCACCGTCCGGTGCCGGACGCGACGGCGGGGCTCGTGGATCTGCTGACGCCGAGCGTGCCGGACATGGAGGTGCGCCACCAGATCGCGCGCGCCATCGGCATGGGCGGGATCACGCGGAACATGGTGCAGCCCATCTTCGACAAGCTGAACGACGTGTCGCTCCGGGCCGACGCGGCGCTGGCGCTCGTCCTCGGAGCCGACGCAGATACCGCGGCGCGCGCGATCGCGACGTACAACGACGCGTCGGCGTCGCCGGAGGCGATGGAGGAGCTGAAGGACGTCTTCAACAAGACGTTCGGCTACTGGAGCGACCGGAACTACGAGACGGGCGACATCGCGCGCTGGGTCGACAACGCCGAGGCCATCGCGCACGTGAAGGTCCACGACCAGCTGCAGGACTGGCCGCGACTCATCCTCGGCCGGAACCTGGTCGAGTCGATCGAGATCGACAACGGCCCGCACTCGATGACGCGCGTGCAGCTCCGCTCGCGGCTGATGGCGGACGCGAAGGGCTCGAACGCGGTGAAGCGCGACGGCGCGATCCACATCCTGAAGTTCATCAAGGAGAAGGGCGTGCTCATGGCGCTCCGGAGCGAGCCGGGCGCCCTCGGCGAGATGGCGCGGCAAGCGTTCTTCGAGGTGATGAACCCGAAGGCAAACGCGGAGTCGGTGCCGGAGTCGCCGAAGGCGCTGAAGGTGAACGCGGGCTCGCCGCCCGCCGGGTTCGCCGGGTCGAACGTCATCCCGATGCCCAAGTGACGGGACGCCCGCGGAGCCAACGGC
>JBEKGQ010000025.1:0-20284 GCA_050012715.1 Polyangiaceae bacterium | reverse complement strand
CGCTACGACCGAAGTGGTACAAGCGGCGGACTACATTGGAGCGGTACGGCGACGGTGCGCTCGGGGAGAGGGGCCCCGTCACCAAGGACGACCAGAAGGCCTGACCGCACTGCGACCCCGACGCAAAGAACCTCGAGCGGCTCGCGACCCGGCGGCGCGAGATCCGCGAAGGCTGCTCCAAGAAGGCCCAATGTCGGCCGTGCCGTGCCGAGCGGCGCTTGCAGCTGCGCCAATGCGCGCCCGAGCATTACGTCTTCCTCGACCGCAGCGGCCAACGCGATCACCGCGTGCTCGAGTAGTGTCAGGCCGAGGGCGGCCCCGAGCGCGACGAGCGGCGTGTCCTCCGGCGCGGGGCTTTGCAGACAAGCGGTGACGGCATCCGGGCCAGGGGCGATGGGGCAAAGGTGACCGGCGCCGTGATCTGAAGGGGCCCTTCGTGATCGGCGCCTCGCCCGGTGGCCTGCGCCTCCTCGACCTCGCGAAGCACGCGCAGACAAGCTTCGTAGTAGCGGCGCCCGGCCGGCGTGATCTCCATGCGCCGCGTGGAGCGCCGGAGAAGCGTCTTTCGTAGGTCCCCTTCGAGCGTCGCGATCTGCCGGCTCACCGCGCCCGACGAGATGCGCAGCTGCTTGCCCGCGGCCGAGAAGCTGCCCGCTTCGACGACGCGCACGTAGGTCGCCATCTTGTCGAGAAGGTCCATCGCACGGACCGTGCCCGATTCGTGACTTGAACGCAAAAGTCCTCTTCGGTCGACCCGGCTACCGACACCCCGTCGAAGAGCGCACGTTCGTCGTCGAACCAGGCGCGTTCGCGCGCGAACCGAGGAGCAGGAACATGTCGCAGGCATTCGAAGGCAAGGTCGTCCTCGTCACGGGGGCGAACTCGGGGATCGGCGAGACGGCGGCGGTCCGGCTGCTCGAGGCGGGGGCCACCGTCTTCGGGGTCGCGCGGCGCCAGGACGCGCTGGCTGCGGCCCGGTCGCGGCACCCCCGCATCCACTGGCTGCTCGCCGACGTCACCAACGAAGCGCAGGTGACGGGGGCCGTGCAGACGGCCGTGAAGGAAGGCGGGCGACTCGACGTCGTCGTGAACAACGCCGGCAGCGGCACCTTCGCGCCGCTCGAGCAGTCGACGGCCGAGATGGTGCGGAGCCAGTTCGAGGTGAACGTGTTCGGTCTCACCTTCGTCACGCGTGCCGCGCTGCCCGCCCTGAAGTCGAGCCGCGGGAGCATCGTGAACATCGGCAGCGCCGCCGGCCACAAGCCGATGCCCGGCGGCTCGCACTACGGCGCGACGAAGGCCGCCGTGGAGTCGCTCACGCGATCCTGGGCAGTGGAGCTCGCGCCGTTCGGCGTCCGCGTGAACGCGATCGCGCCGGGACCGACGGATACGCCTGTCTTCGAGAAGCTCGGCCTCCCCAAGGACGCGATTGCCGCCGCGAAAGCGCAGTTCGTGAAGCAGGTACCGCTCGGCCGCATCGCGAGCACCGACGAGATCGCCCACTGGATCGTCGCGCTCGCCGATCCGAGCGTGACGTGGGTGACCGGGCAGATCCTATCCATCGACGGAGGGATGAGTCTGACGTGAAGAGGAGGCGTTCGATCCGACGCGCCGAGAACCCCCAGCGATCTCGCATCGACGGGGCGTCGATGCCGGAGTGACGCAGCCGCCTACGTCCAGTCCTCCACGCGAAGCGACCGGATCCGAGCGAAGTGGCGCGTGTTTCGAGTCACGATCGCGGCGTCGTGGGCGACCCCGTGAGCCGCGATGGCGAGGTCGAAGTCGTCAACACGCTCCCCGCGACGTTCGAGGTTCGCTTTCAGGTCGCCGAAGCACCGACTCACGTCGTCGGTCCACTCGGCTCGCGCCAGGGAGGCAAGCAACGTGAAGAGGCGTTGCTCCAGCGTTCGCTTTCGGCGCGAGCTCGGCAAGCGTGCGAGGCCGTACCGGATCTCCGCGACCACTGGCTGCGGCAAGAGCACGTCCGCGGGGCGCTTCTGCAGAAGGCGCGACGAAGGTCCCGTCTCCGAGCGCATGAGCGCCGACGCGACGGTCGTGTCGAGGACGTATCTCACAGCCTCGGCGGCGCCTTGGGAGATGCACGACGGCGGCGCACGATGGCGAGGCTGCGCTCGAGCTCCTCGCCGGCGGCGGACGAGATGGGCTGCCCCAGCATGTGCACGAGCTCCGGTGCCCACTCGTCCCTCGCGCCGACCTTCTCTTCCAGGGCCTCGAGGATCAGTCGATTGCGACTGATACCCAGCGTCTTCGCGCGAGTGTCGACCCGCTCGAGGAGCGGGTCGGGAATGTGGATCGTCGTGGGCACGAATAGGATTGTATTCGCGCTCGCGGGTGGGGTCAACGTGCGACCGGGTGTTCGCGCCGGTGCCTTCGAAGACCTTCCCGCCCGTCGCGTCCTACCCGGAGCTGCCGCTAGGCCCCGGGTCGCGCAGCGCGCGATGCCGCCGCTCTGACGATTGCCCTGGAGCCGGCGAGATGCGTGGGGCAACAACGTCGCCGTGGCGTCATCTCCGGCGAACAAGAAAGCCCTCCGAGCCGGGGAGAGGGCTCGGAGGGCAGAGTGCGGGAGCCAGGAAGTCTCCCGCTCGACATGCCGACTACCGGTCGAATAAATCACGACGGGGACGGGACGCCATGCCGACGGGCGTGTCGAGACTCGGAGAGGACGTTACGCTCACGTAAGCTTGCGTCGCGCGGACGCTCGCGCGAGATGCGGCCGATCCGCGACTGGTGCTACTCGAAGTGCTCGTGCGGTATCGCCTGGACCTCGTGGGTGTACGCCATGATCGGCTGATCCGAGTACTTGCTCTCGATCCGCTCGAGAACCCTCCGCGCGAGCCCCGGAGAGACCAGCATCTCCAGGCGCATGTTCGGCGCATCGGCGAGGCCCGCCATCCGGGCGCCGTGCAGCCCGCGCCCGTCGACCCTTCCCATCGTGTACCCCCGTACGCCGAGCGCCCTCAGGTCCCTCAGGAGGCGCTCCTCGATCTCGAACACGGCGACCACGGTGACCAAGGTGACTTTCGCAGTTTCGATCATGACGTTCCTCCCTCTCAGGCTTCTCCCGGCTCCATCGCCGGCGGCGGCATCGAGCCCCCACCCGCCCCACCGCTGCCATGACGCGCCTGCCAGCTCTCGAGCCAGCGGTGCGCCAGGACGAGCAGCGGCGGCTGCAAGATGCGGGTCAGGATCGCGAGGATCAGGGACCCACCGATGACGACGATCGCGAGCGGCTTCTGCGTCTGGGCGCCGATCCCGTTCGAGAGCGCCGCCGGCATGAGGCCGAGCATGGCGACGAGGGTCGTCATGAGCACCGGGCGGAAGCGCTTCTCGGCTGCTTCTCGCGCCGCCATCTCGATGGAGTGGCCCTCTTGATCACGTAGCCGCTGAAAGTAGGTGACGATGAGAATCGCGTCCTGGATGGCGATGCCGAAGATCGAGATGAACCCCATCGCCGCGGACACCGAGAAGGTCGTTCCCGTGACGAGCAAGGCGAGCACGCCCCCCGTGCACGCGACCGGAATGTCGATGAGGATGATCAGCGTGTCCACCCAGTTGCCGACGGCGATGTAGACGACGAAGCCGATGAGCAAGATGGTCAGCGGGATGATCATCGTCAGGCGCTTCTCGACGCTCTTCAGCTCCTGAATCTCTCCTTCCCACTCGAGGTGCATGCCGTAAGGGAGGTGGACCTTCTCCTTGATGGCCTTCTGCGCGTCCTCGATCGCTCCCGCAAGATCGCGGCCGCGTACGCCGAACTTCACCGGCGCGTACCGCTGCAGGTTCTCGCGGTAGATGCTGGTCGGCCCCGTGACCTGTTCGACCTTCGCGATCTGTCCCAGCGGAATGTACGCCCCAGTGGGCGTGGAGACGGTGATCTCCCGGATGGCCTCGATCGACGAGCGGTACTGCTCCTTCCATCGCACGGTGAGATCGAAGAACTTGTCCCCCTCGTAGACCTCGACGATGGGGGCGCCGTTGCCGGTGAGGCCGCCGAGCGCCGATTGCACCACGTTGGCCACGTCGCCCGTGTTCAGGCCGTAGCGCGCGAGCTGCGTGCGGTCGGGGGTGATCTTGACGTCCGGCTGCCCCAGCGACTTGAAGAGCCCGAGATCGACGATGCCGGGCACGGTCCGCATGACGTCGACGACGTTGTCGGCATACTTCTCGTTCTGGTCGATGTCGGGGCCGAAGATCTTCACCGAGTTGGCGCCCTTCACACCGGCCGTCGCCTCCTCGACGTTGTCGAGGATGTACTGCGAGAAGTTGAAGAGGGTGCCGGGGAAGGTCTCCGAGAGCTCCTTGTTCAGCTCGTCGGTCAGCTCCTCCTTCGTGTGCCCGTGCCAATCCTTGTCGTCGAAGGGCTTGAGCGGCGCGAAGAACTCGATGTTGAAGAAACCGGTGACGTCCGTGCCGTCGTCGGGGCGTCCGAGCTGCGAGATGACGGTGACGACCTCCGGGTGCTTGCGGTTTTCGTCGGTGCAGACGACCTTCGGGTCGGCCGGACAGCCACGAAGAATGCGCCGCATCCGCGACGTGTACTCGGACGACTTCTCCAGCGAGATGGACATCGGCATCGTCGCGCGGATCCAGAGATTGCCCTCCTCGAGCTTCGGCATGAAGTCCCGTCCGAGTAGCGGGAAGAGCACGACGCAGGCAAAGATGGGAATCGTGCGGACGGCCAGCGCCATCTTCGGGCTGCGAAGAGCCGCGTCGAAGAATGGGTTGTAGACCTTGTGGAGAAACCGCATGATGAAGTTCTCCTTCTCTTCGTGCTGCGCGGGGAGAAACCTCGACGCGAGGACGGGCGTCAGCGTGAGAGCGAAGAGGATGCCGCCGATGATCGCGGTGGCGTAGGTGCGCGCCATCGGTCCGAAGATGGCGCCCGGCACGCCGACCAGGGTGAACAGCGGCAGGAAGGCCAGGCCGATGATGAGCGTGGAGTACATCATCGGCGTGCCGACCTCGCGCGCGCCCGCGAGGACCCGCTCGCTCATCGTCCCGCTTCCGCTGGGGCCCAGGCGCCGGAAGATGTTCTCCATCATGATGATCGTCGAGTCGACGACGATCCCGAAGTCGACGGCGCCGAGCGACAGCAGGTTGGCGGATTGCCCCGTGGTCACGAGCGCGATGATCGCGACCGTCAGCGCCAGCGGAATGTTGAGCGCGGTGATGATGGCGGCCCGGACGTCGCTCAGGAAGAGCACGAGGACGAGGACCACCAGACCCATCCCGATGAGCACGTTCTCGAGGACGGTGTGGATGGTGAGCTTCGTGAGTTGCCCGCGGTCGTAGTAGGGAACGAGCTTCATCCCGGGCGGAAGAAGGTTGTTTTCCTCGATGAACTTCACCTTCTCCTTGATGCCCGCGAGCGTCGGGTTCGCCTGGCCCGCGTACTTCATGAGCACGATTCCCTGAACGACGTCGTCCTCGTCGTCGTGCCCCACCATCCCGAGACGCGGGGCGTGCCCGATGCTGACGTCGGCGACGTCGCGGACGCGGACCGGTGTTCCCGTATTGAGGCCGTTCACCAGCGGCCCCTGCGAGATGACGACGTTGTTGATGTCGGTGAGCGGCGTCCCGAAGTAGCCGAGGAGGCCCAGGCCGCGGACGTCGTAGGACTGCTCGCCGATGGTCATGCGCTGGCCGCCGACGTTCGCGTTGGCGTTCTGCAGCGCGGTGATGGTCTGCGTGAGCGTCACGTTGTGCCCCCGGAGGCGGTAGGGGTCGACCTCGACGTGGTACTGCTTCGTCGTCCCCCCGTAGCTCGTGACGTCGATGACCCCCTGCACCTGCCGCCACTGGCGCTCCATGATCCAGTCTTCGGCCGTCTTCTTGTCGGTCAGCGTGTACCCCTCGCCCTCCAGGGTGTACCGGAACACCTCGCCGATGGCGTTCCAGGGGGAGATCTGCGACTGGAGGCCATTGGGGAGCTGGATCCAGGTCGTCATCCGGTTGATGACCTCCTGGCGATCGGCCCAGTAGTTGGTGCCCCAGGCGAAGTAGCACTTCACGTCGCTCAAGCTGAACAGCGACTGCGACCGGATGTACGTGAGGCCTGGCATCCCCGAGAGGCCCACCTCCATCGGGATCGTGACGTAGCGCTCGACCTCCTCGGCGCTCCAGCCCATCGGCTGCACGAGCGTCTCCACCAGCGGCGGGCAGGGATTCGGATAAGCCTCGATATCCAGCTCGGAGTAGGCGAGCGCTCCCCCGAAGATCACCAGCAACGTGCTGGCGATGATGATGGCGCGGAACCGGAGAGAGAACGCGACGATTCGCTGAATCATGCGTGGCGCAGCCTTCCGCAGCCGCCTTCGCCGAGCATGAAGGAAACATTAATTTCGCTTAAGCTCCGTGAGCGGGACGGGAACCGACGACGCCGAATATTACGCGGAAGCAATGTGCGGCCGACATTGCACGGTCGTCACGAAGAATGGCGCGGTCCGTGCTGGGCCGCGCGCCGTCGTGCATTCAAACTATCGACGACGACGCGCTCGCGGTCCTTCGCGCGGGCAGGATGTCGCGGCGGCCACGAGGCGATGGCGCGATCTGTCGCGGCGAGGTGCGACGTGAAGGTGCTCCTGCTCGAGGACGACCGGCGGCTGGCTCGCTTTCTCTCGCGGGTCCTGTCCGAGGAGGGGCTCGCGGTCGACCTGTGTGGGCGCGGCGTCGACGCGATAGCCCAGGCGGAGGGGGGGCTCTACGACCTGGTCGTCCTCGACTGGATGGTGCCGGACACCGACGGGCTCACCGTCTGCCGCGAGATCCGACGGGCCGGGAGCACCGCGCCCATCTTGATGCTCACCGCCCGCGGAGAGATCCGGGAGCGCGTGCTCGGGCTCGAGGCGGGAGCCGACGACTACATGGTCAAGCCTTTCGAGGTGGACGAGTTCGTGGCGCGCGTGCGGGCGCTGCTCCGGCGCGCCGCGGGCTTCACGGTGCTCCGCTGCGGCGACCTGCAGATCGACCCCGTGGCGCGGCAGGCCAAGCTCGCGGGCGCCGCCATGACGCTGACGAGTCGAGAGTGCGCGCTCCTCATGCACCTGGTTCACCGCGCCGAGCGGATCGTGAAGCGGTCCGACCTGCTGGCGCACGTGTGGGGCATGCATTTCGACCCGGGCTCGAACCTGGTCGAGGTCCACATCAGTCGACTGCGAGACAAGCTCGGGGATCGCGCCTGGATGATCGAGACCGTCCGAGGCGTGGGCTACCGGATACGGGGGCAACGGGCGGCATGACTCTGCGTGGCCGCTTCGTGACCGCTTCTTCCGTCGTCGCGCTGGTCGCGACCAGCACGGCGTTCTCCGCGGTGTGGGTCGCCTACAACGCCGCGCAGGAGCGTCAGCTCGACGCGGCCCTCCTCGGCGAGGCACGGGAGGATGCCATCGATGCAGCGAGCGCGGAGACGACGCCTGGCAGCGCCCCGCCTGCGCTGCACCGAGGCGAGCTCGGGCCCATCACCAAGTACGCAGCGGTCTACGACGCCGGCGGTCAGCCGCTGGTCTGGACGCCCAACCTGGAAGCCGCGCGTCCCCGGCTGGATCTCATCCGCCGCTCGCCCGGTGCGCCGTTCGACATGTGGTGGAACAACGAGCACCTGCGGGTCGTGCTGTCGCCGGTTCCAGGAGGCGCCGGGCGGCTGCTCTTGCTCGGCACCCCACGAACGGATATCGACGGCGACGCCCGGGATCTGGCCCGCAAGATGAGTGCGGCGGTGCTCATCGCCGCGATCGCCTCCGCCGCGATGACCTGGTGGCTGGCTCGCGTCCTGACGCGCGATCACGAGCGAATCGCCTCCGTCGCGCGCGCCGTGGCGGCAGGCGACCTGTCCGCGCGCATCGGGACGAGCTCCGGCGACCCCGAGATGGCCCGCCTCGGCCGGGACATCGACGAGATGATCTCGCGCCTGGCCGTCCTCGTCGAGACGCAGCAGAGCTTCATCGCCAACGCCTCCCACGAGCTTCGCTCTCCGATCGCGGCGCTGCTGGGCGAGCTGTCTCTGGCGCTGCATCGCGAACGCGATGCCGCGAGCTACCGGGAGTCGATCGAGGAGGCCCTCGGCGCGGCGAGGAGCCTGAAGGCCGTCACCGAGGACCTGCTGGCGCTGGCCCGCATCGGGGCGACATCCGTCGCGGTCGACCGCGTCCCCCTCGCGGACGTGACCCGCGCCGCGGTCGAATCCACCCACGACGCGGCCGAGGCGAAGGGCGTCGGCATAGAGGTTACGTGCGACGAGTCCGTCGTGGAGGGGCACGCGGGGGACCTTCAGCGGCTGCTGCGCAATCTCGTGGAGAACGCCATCCGTCACTCTCCGCGCGGGGGATGCGTGCGGATCGATGCCCATTCAGAGTCGGACCATGCGCGGCTCCAGGTGAGCGACGAGGGGCCGGGCGTGCCGCCGGACGTCCGCGAGCGCATCTTCGAGCCCTTCTTCCGGCTCGCCGCCGAGCGCGTCGACGAGACCGGCGCCGGCTTGGGGCTCGCCATCGGACGGAGCATTGCGCGAGCCCACGGCGGCGAGCTGCACGTCGACGACTCCGACCACGGCGCTCGGTTCGTGGTGCGGCTCCCTCTGCCCGGGCCGGCCGGGACTTCCTGAGATGGACCCGGCACGACCCCTCGCCTCGCCCCTGTGGGTGAGCGGCTGGCCCGACCTGGTCGCCGAATGGCACCCCACCCGCAACGCGTCCGAGCCGCACGAGGTGTCGCATGGCTCGGGCCGCAAGGTCTGGTGGAAGTGCCCGCACGGCCCCGATCACGAGTGGCAGGCCTCTCCGAACAACCGGACGAGCGGAGGGACGGGCTGCCCTTTTTGCGCGGGGCGGAGAGTCTCCGTCACCAACAGCCTGGCGACGCTCCGACCTGATCTCGCGAAACAGTGGCACCCGACCCGCAACGGCGATCTCGTCCCCGAGCGCGTCTACGCCGGCTCCACGCGTCCGGTCTGGTGGCGATGCCCGGTCGAGCTCGACCATCACTGGCGCGTGTCGCCTCACGACCGCTGGACCCAGGAAGGGCAGTGCCCCTTCTGCCTTCATGTCCGGGTGTGCAAGAGCAACTCGCTCGCGGAGACCCGACCTCGACTCGCCGCCGAGTGGCATCCGAAGAAGAACCACGGCTTGACCCCACGCGACGTGGTCGAAGGGTCCGCTCGCTGCGTCTGGTGGCGTTGCGCACGCCATCCCGAGCACGAGTGGTGCGCCGCCATATCCAACCGAACGGTGCGCCGGTCGGGATGCCCCTTCTGCGCGGGCAGAAAGGCGTCGCCCCAGCATTGCCTCCGGGTCGCATACCCCACGATCGCGGAGGAGTGGCACCCGACGCGCAACGGCGCCCTCACCCCATCCACCGTGACGCCGCGAGCAGCGCGAAACGTCTGGTGGTTGTGCCTCCGTGGGCACGAGTGGCGAGCGCAGGTCAGCACGAGGACCCGACGGATGACGCCGTGTCCCACATGCTCCGGCCGAACCGCCCTGCGCGAGCGAGTCTCCGTCCTCGAGCCCCGGGAGGAGGTCGGCGACGCGAGCACGATGCGTTCCGCGGGCGAAGAGCATCGACGGATCGAGCAGATCGTGATGTTCCTGGCGGCCGACCCCGGCGCCGACGGCGCAGTGCTGTCCGCGATGGCTCTCGATCTCGCCGCGCACCTGGACGCGGACGACAGCGTCCTCTACCCGGCGCTGGAGCGTGCCCTGAACCGCCCCCTGACGGAGCAGCGCGCGCTTCGGGACCGGATGCGGCGGATGTTGTCGACGGTCGCTGGCGACGCCGCCTTCCGGAGCGACTGGCTCCGGAAACTGCGCGCCTTGCTCCTCGAGCACGCCCGGTTCGAGGAGGGGGTCGCCCTGGCCGCCGTGGACACCCTCATGAGCCGGCGGTCACTGAACGCGCTGTGGCGGAGAGTTTGCGCTGCTCGGGCGGCGTCGCTGGCTCGACACGCCAAGCGCGGGCCGTAGAGAGCCGAGGCGTCGGCCATGTCGTGGCCCTCGGGGCGCGCGGCCTCGTTACGAGGACGTAATGTCCAACGACAAAACCCGGAGGTTGCGAGCGTGCCTTCCGGCGAGAGGGACACGATGTCGCGGGCCGACCGGCGCGGGCGGGCACCCGACCCCGCGCCGCAGCGCCGCGCGCCCTCTCCGCCCAGCGCCGCAGCGTTGGTGCGACACTTGTATAGGGCGCGCGCCCCGTGCGCATCCTAGTCATCGATGACGGCGCCCAAGACCTCGCCCTGACCAAGCTCCTCGAGCCGTGGTTCCAGGTCACGCTCGTATCCTCGCCGGGTGAGGTGTCGCCGGACGATCTGTCCTCGTTCGAAGGGGTGGTGCTGGGGGGGAAGGGACCGCTCAAGCACAGGGCTGCGCGCTGTCGCCAGTTTCGTGACGCGGGCTACGCCGGCGCGATCCTCGCCGTTTGCGTCGACGTCGCCGAAGGGGAGGCGCTGCTCGACGAAGGCGCCGATGACTTCGCGAGGCCCCCCTTCGACGGACGGGAGATCGTCGCACGCATTCGGGCCTCGGCCCGTCGAGCCGCGGCTCAGTCGCGGCTTCGATGGGGGCCAATTGAGCTCGACCGCGTCCGCCGTGAGGTCGCGCTGAGCGGTCGACGCATCGGTCTGACGGCGCGCGAATGCGAGATCCTCGTCTGCCTCATCGAGGCCGGCGGCGCGGTCGTCTCCCGCGCGACCCTTCGTGAGCGCGTCTGGCAGCGCAAGGAAGCCCGCGGCTCCAACTTCGTCGAGGTGCATCTCAGTCGCCTGCGCGACAAGCTCGGCGAGGACGCGTCCCTCATCGAGACCATTCGGCGCGCCGGTTATCGACTCAGGAAGTGAGCGCCTCCCCCCGCAGCGCTCACTCGGCGATCTGGATGGGATTGTCGTAACGCCACACGCGAACGATCTTTCCGTCGCGGACTTCACAGATATCCACCAGCTCCCAGCGAACCACTCTGTCACGCTTGGAGGGCAGCCACATGATGGGTCCCAGCTGCTCGCCCCCGATGGAGTACTCGACGATCGCGAAGTGGCCGGCACCCCACGCGCCCATGACCGTCGTGTCGAGCTGACCGATCGACCGGTGCATGGTCCGGTAGTACGTCTTCGCCTCCGTCTTTCCACGGACGGGGGTCGCGCGTTCGAGGGTGTTCACCTCGACGTCATCCGCCATCGCGGCGAGGTACGCGGACTCGTTGTTGTTCTCCAGGGCGTCCAGAGAGCCCTTCACCAGGTCGACGTTCTTGGCCTCCTCGGCCGACGGAGGCACCGACTGGTCGAACACTTGCGGACTGCCGGTCGGCAGAGTGGGCGGCGGGAGAGGCGACAGGTCTTTCGTCGTGACGCCGAGCTGCAGCTTCACCATCTCGACGTCGAAATAGACGTGGATGTCCGTGATGCTGCCGTCGTCCTTCGTCCAGAGAAGCGTCACCCCGGTGAAAGCCACGGGCTTGTGCGTGGCGGGGATTCCGTGCCACTCGCGGGCCTGGGTGCCCGTCATCGTCCACTCGAGGGTCTGCTCGCTCGGCGTGCGCCAGACGCGGCTCAGCGCCATCTTGCGGTCGTCGAAAGCGCCAAACAGCTGGTCGTGCGACAGCACGATGCCGGCCCGCTCGTGCGCGGGGGGCATGCCGGGCGACGAAAACCCGGCGAGGTCGCCGTTGAGGAGGGGCGCAAGCTCGGCGAAGGGCGCCGCGCCCGATGGTGGCGAAGCGAGCGCCTTGATGTACTTGTCCGGAAGCGCGCGCTCCAGCGCGGTGACGACGTCCGCCCCCGCTTCCACGGCCGCCACCGGCTCGAGCGACCCGACCGGCGGCTTCGGCGGCGGCGCGACCGTCTCGCTCGAGCAAGCCGACAGCGCCGCGCAAGATAGCCACATCATCGTTCGGTACGTTCGCATGGCTTTCTGGATCTCCGTCAAAACGCGTAGCCCAGTGCGAGGAGCAAGCGCGGATAGAAGCGTTCGTTGGCATAGATGGACGCCGGCAGCTGCTGCGGGGGAATGTTCTCGGTCGTGAACGTGTACTGCAGGCCCCCGCCCACCATCACGGAGATCTTGTCTGCGATGAGGGCCTCGTAGCCCACGTCCGCCGCGACGCCGATGTCGCCGAAACCGGTCTGGCTCCCGTTGTAAGCCTTTGCGGTGAGGCCCGCGAGGATCAGCGACGGACCCGCGAAGAAGCCTCGAGGGCCACCCTTCTCGAGGTAGTAGCGGTAGCCGATCTCCCCGCCGAAGCCCGTGAACGTCTGCCTCGGAACGTTGAGCACGTACGGGTTGCCGCTCGCATTCGTGAGCGGCGTGCCGTTGGCGTTGAGGCTCGTCGAAAACTCCGCCGTGCCCGTCCACGTGTAGAACGGACTCAAAACGAGGGCATGGTGATCACCCGGCACGATGACGGCGTTGATGCTGAATCGGTCGATGTAGAGCGCCAGGGGATTCCACTCGAGAGTGAGCGCCCGATGCGGCGAAGGCGCCTCGTGAAGCACCACATCGGGCGGCGGAGGTTCCGCATCGGGGGGGGGAGGCTGCGCCGTCGCGACATGCGCGCAGGACGCGACCGCGGCGATCGCGACGACCGCGAGCAGCTTCGAGACGTGGGAGGGTCGACTCATGGCGGCGCTCCCCTGGCAAGGTCTGTGCTAGCGCGCGGCACCATGCGCGTAGGGCTCTTCTTCATCATCTTCTTCGCCGTCACGCTGGTCGATCCACACCGCGCCCTGGCGGATGACGGCGGCCTCGGCTCCGCCGATGGCGGGACGCGTGGCGACGACGCCAGCGCCGTCGACGACGGCTCGGCCGACGATGATGCGCCTTCCGCGCCGGTGATCGCCTGCGACGGAGGGCTCTGCGACACGCTCCAGGGCCGTCCGAGTTGTGCGGTTGCGGCGCGGTCGACGGGCGTCGAAACGCTCGACGGTGGCTGGATGGTCGGCCTCGCGATTGCGCTCGCAGGCGGCGTTGCCCGGCGCGCGAAGAGCGGGGCGCGGCGCCCGACCCGGGGAGGCCCAACGTGCTAAAGCGTCCCGTCGCCCGCACACCGGAGAACCCATCCGAGACTCCGGTAGCGAGTTATTTCGGTATTGTAATGTTGGCTTGGGCCCGAAGCGCACTCGCCCACTCGACGGGAGCGTGGGTCTCGGCGAAGACGCCATTGCGGGACGGCACGTCCCGCTCGACTACACGCGACGGCCATGACGGTGACGGTACTGCGCGGAGTCCTCGTACCGCCCTCGACTGGTACAGGAGGTGCTTTGGGCCGGCCGCCATGTCGGTCCGAGCTTTCATGCTGCTCGTCGTCCTGGTCGCGGCCGGGGCCGCGACGGTTGGGACGGCGCGGGCGGAGGGGCCGGTGCCGCCTTCGACGGAGATTCCGCAGACTCTCACGCTCGATGAAGCGCTCCGTATCTTTCGCAAGCGCGGGCTCGAGTTGCTCATTTCCGACGCCAACGTCCTCAGTACGGAAGGCGCCGTGAAGATCGCCGGAGCCGTGCCCAACCCGACCATCAGCTCTACTTGGGGCAAGGCCTTCACGTACACCGGCAATGACCCGAGCTGCGGCTGGGGTGGCGGCGCGGGCTATGGTCCGTCGACGACCGTCGGCACCGGCAACTATGCGAAGTGTGGTCCCTGGGCCTGGAACGTGACGGTGTCCGACGGCGCCGCAATCGAAGACTCGCTGTCGGGCAAGCGCGACTTGCGACTCCGCGTTGCACGCAACGCGCTGGCCGCGGCCAAGCTGTCACGGGTCGACGCCGAGCGAACCCTCACATTCCAGGTCGAATCGGCCTATTTGCAGGTGGCCCAGGCGGTGCTCAACGTGAAGTTCGCCGGGGATGTGGCGGACTCCAACGTGACCTTGCTCGAGAAGGTCCGGATCTGGCTCGCCCAGGGGAAGAGCGGGATCACCGACGCGGATGTGGCGCGCATGGAAACGCAGAAGAGCGAATCGGATCAGGCTCTGGACACCGCGCGTCAGACGCTGCGGCAGGCGCGCGTCGCGCTGGCGTTTCTCGTGGGGGTTCGCGGCGAGGTGCCCGACTTCGACGTCGACACCCACGTGCTCGACTACTCGTTGCCGTCGCCTCTCCACGACGCGACCGAGGTCGGCCTGCTTCGCATGGCGTTCGGCCACCGTCCCGACCTCATCGCAGCCGGCTACAACGTCTACTCGGCCGAAGCCCAGCTCGCCCTGGTGAGGCGGCAGAAGTTCCCCGACATCACCGCCTCGCTCGGGTACACGTCCGGTGGGCTCGGCTCGGCGCAATACGGCGGCAGCGGAACGAACGCACCGAGCGCAGAGCCGACGCTCATCTTCGGCCTCTCCGCCCCCCTCCCGGTCTTCTATCAACTTCAGGGAGAGACGAAGCAGGCCGAGGCCACGCTGGACACGAACGCGCTTCAGCACGCGATGACCACGAAGCAGGTCGTGAGCGACGTGGATACCGCCTATGCCGCATTCGTGGCGACGCAGAAGCTCGTCAACCGGATGGAGAAGGGCGAAGCCGAAAGCAAGGTGCGTTCGATCCTGGAGAGCGCCAAGGTGGCGCTGGACATCACGCGCCTGCAATGGGAGCGCGGCGCCGCGAGCCTGACCGACTTTCTCCTCGCCCTTCAGACGTACATCGCGACGAAGGTCGAATACTACGGGGATCTGACCAACTACTGGACTGCCGTGTATCAACTCGAAGAAGCCGTCGCCACGGAGCTGCACCAATGAAACATCTCTGGCTCGCCGTACCGCTCGTTGCCCTCATGGCGTCACAAACGTCGTGTCTTTCGTCCCACGCCGCGGCGGAGTCCAAGGGCTCCGCGGTTCCGGCCGGTCAGGTGTGGTTGACGGCCGCCGAGGCATCCGAGCTGAAGATCGAGGTCGTGCCGGTGGGTCAACAGATCGTCGACGACACGCTGCTCACGAGCGGCACCGTGAACCTCGATGACCTGCGCTCCGGACACGTCTTCTCCCCGGTGACCGGCCGGGTCGTGAAGATCCTCGCCTCGCTCGGGCAGCGCGTGAAGAAGGGCGACCCGCTCGCCACGATCGAGTCGCCGGACATCGGCAACGCGGTGAGCGATGACCACAAGGCCGAGGCCGACCTCATCGCGTGTGAGCACGATCTGAAGCGCAAGAGGGACCTCTTTGCGGAGAAGGCCGCGGCCGCCGCCGACGTCGAGGCCTCGGAAGACGCAGAGCGCAACGCGAAGGCCGAGCTCGAGCGGGCGCGCCAGAAGATGTTTCTTCTCCGGACGGGGAATGTGGACGCCGTCTCGCAGACGTACACCCTGCCTTCGCCGATCGACGGGGAGGTCCTGCTGCGCAACATCAACCCGGGGGTGGAGGTGCAGGGGCAGTACAGCGGGGGTGCCGGCAACAACTGCATCCCGGGTCTCACCACGAATGCCGTCTGCGGCGAGCTCTTCACCATCGGCGAGCTCGACAAGGTGTGGATCCTCGGCGACATCTACGAGGTCGATCTCTCACGGGTGCACCTCGGTGCGGCGGCGTCCGTGACGACGCTGGCCTACCCGGGGACGACGTTCAAGGGAGTCGTCGACTGGGTGAGCGGCAGCCTGGACACGAACACGCGCACCTCCAAGGTTCGTATCACTCTCGACAACCCCGAAAAGAAGCTTCGTCCCATGGCGTATGCGTCCGTGGCGATCTCGGTCGACCAGAGAAAGGCGGTCGCCATCCCGCGAACCGCCATCGTTCATCTCGGCGACTACAAGGTCGTGTTCGTGGAGGTCGCGGAGGAGAACGGCAAGCAACACTTCCAGCGGCTGCCCGTCGACATCGACGAGAGCCTGTCGGGCCCCTACGTCGCCGTGAAGCACGGCGTCGTCGCGGGCCAGAAGATCGTCGCCGGCGGTGCGGAAGCTCTCTCGCAGAAGCTCTGAGCCATCGATGCACCTCCGGGCTCGTTCCGCCGCCGTCGCTCTCGGCTCCGTCCTGTCCCTGGGGAGCGCGGCCTGCCATCACTCCAAGGCTCCGGCGCCCCCCGAGGTGCACGCGCCGCCGGGAGAGGTGTGGCTCACTCCCCAGCAGGTGATCGATGCCAAGATCGAGGTGCAACCGCTCTTGGAGCGAGAGGTCGACGACACCATCCTCACGAGTGGAACCATCGCGCTCGACGACATCCGTACCGGTCACGTCTTCTCGCCGGTGACCGGACGCGTGATCACGATCCTCGGGGGCCTCGGACAGCGCGTGACCAAGGGAGCCCCTCTCGCGGTCATCGAATCGCCCGACATCGGCACCGCGGTCAGTGACGTGCACAAGGCGCAGGCCGACATCATCACCGCGGAGCACGACGTCAAGCGCAAGAAGGCGCTCTACGAGGCCAAGGCGGGGCCACTGGCGGATCTCGAGGCGGCCAACGACACCTACCGCAAGGCGAAGGCCGAGCTCGAGCGTGCGACCAAGAAAGAAGAGCTGCTGCGGGTCGGAAACGCCAACGTCGTCACCCAGCAGTACACGCTGCCGGCCCCGGTCGACGGCGAGATCTTGCTCCGCAACATCAATCCTGGCGTCGAGGTCCAGGGGCAGTACAGCGGCGGCGCGACGGTCGAGCTCTTCACCATCGGAGAGCTCGACAAGGTCTGGGTGCTCGGCGACCTGTACGAGATGGACATGGCGCGGGTGCATAAGGGGGCACCCGCGACGGTCAGCGTCGTGGCGTATCCGGACAAGGTCTTCATGGGAACCGTCGACTGGGTCAGCGGCTCGCTCGATCCGAACACGCGCACCGCGAAGGTTCGCTGCACGTTCGACAATCCCGACAAGCTCCTGCGGCCGATGATGTACGCGGCCGTACAGATCGCGGTGGATCAAGAGAAGGCGCTGGCGATCCCGCGCAACTCCCTCCTGCGGCTGGACAACGCAACGGCCGTGTTCGTCGAGGTCGGCGACGCGGACGGCCACGTGCGCTTCAAGAAGGTCGAGGTCAAGGTGGACGAGGGGGAGTCGAGTCCCTGGATCGTCGTCCCCAAGGGACTGACCGTGGGGGACAAGATCGTCGTGAACGGAGGCATCCTCCTGTCGCAAAACCTCCTCTGACCGGCGAGAAGCGGGCGACCGGCCGAGCGGCCGGATCTACGGCAATCCGCCTTCGAGGAACGGTAGCGGGGCAGGCTCGTGCATTTCGCGGGCCCTTTCGCACGCCGAGCTCGCGCCGGCCGTGCAGGCAAGCTGGTAGAGATCACCGGCCTTCTGGCGATCGGCAGGCACACCGGCGCCGCGCTCGTACATGATCGCGAGGTTGTAGCAACCCGGCGCCCACTGCAGATCGCAAGCGCGCTCGTAGAAGAGGGCCGCCTTCGCGTCGTCCTTGACCACGCCGCGCTCGAACTCGTTCATCTGCCCGGCAAAGACGCACGCCGAAGGGTCCTTCATGTCGCAGGCGCGCTCGTAGAGCCTCGTGGCTTTGGCTTCGTCCTTGACCACCCCGTCGCCCATCGCGTACGTGGCGGCAAGCCGGCGACAGCGGTCGGCCGATCCCGCCTCGCACTCTCGCTCGCACGCCGCGAGATCGGGGCACGTCCCGAGCCCGACCTTGATGGTCACGACGCTCGACGATGGCGCCGGCTCCGCCTGCCCCGAGGGGCGACTGCGATTGCACGCTGCAAGAAGGACGCACGCAAGCAAGACAGGGAGCTTCACGGCGTCGCCGCGGAAGCAAATCGTGGGCCGACGTTCAGCGCTGACGCGCTGGCGGGCGAGGGAGCGATTGAACTGACGGGCGGCGGTCGGGGAAGGTCGCGCGTCAGTGCTCGTCGTCGCCGTCTTCGATCTTCTTTTTGACTATCGCGATGGTCGCGGCGTCGATCCCGGCCTTCCTCATGAGCGCCGCGGCCCGCACGACATCGTCGGAGTCGATGGCGTCGAAGAAGTCTTCCACGCGGCCGATCTCGCCGAGTCGCTCCAGGACCAGGGTGCCTTCGAAGTCCTTCTCGTCCATCGGGTCCTACTCCACGGGCACGCCGTTCATTGCCCGCACGCGGCAATCGCGGCAGCACAACCACCGGCGTCCGCGGTCGCTTCGTAGCCCGCGTAGCAGGCGAAGACGGAGGGCGCTCCATCGATGCACTCCGCGTAGTCGGTGCTCTCGGCGGAGCTCGAGCACGGCTGTCCAGCGCTGGCTGCACACACACAGTAGGTCGTCACCCCGGCCAGGCAGGTCGTGCCCGACGGGCCCGCGTCCGTCCCTGCCGCGGTGCAGACGAAGCCGGTGTTGTCGTTCCCCGTGCAGACGTAGCCGTTCGCGTCGCCCACGATGCACGCGCCCGACCCGGGAGGCTCGGGGTAGCAGAATCCACCCGGCTCGGTCGGGGGGGAGCCCAGCGGCGGGAACGAGCTGCTGTCGGGAAGGCAGCAATCGCCAGCGCCGCACTCGCTCGACGAGTTGCAGCGGGGCCGGCAGGTCCTCGTCGACGTGCCCACTGTCGTGAAGCAGGCCTGGCCCTCCGGGAGGCCGGGTCCGGACTGACAGCACTGGCTCGCCGCGGTGCAGGTCGCGCCGACCGGCAGAAGCGCGCAGGTGCTGCCGTCGTCGGGCGCGGCGTCACCCGGAGCCGAGGAGTCTCCGGATGCGCCGGTCTCTCCGCTGCCGCTCTCCATGACGGCGCCCCCATCCATCGCCGCTGCAGTCCCGCCCGGCGAGCGGCTCGAAGAGCACGCGACTGCAATGAGCGCCACGGTCGCCTGGAGCGCGGCGCGGACGATACTCACTCGCGTTCTCATCGGAGCCGAGGATAGCTCACATCCATCGATGACCATGGCGGCTCGGCCATTCAGGGGTTCTGCCGCTTGGGCGTCCACGCCCAGAGCATCTCGCAGAAAACGCCCTCGGTCCCCACCTCGTCGCGTGACGAGGTATCAGCGCTTCCGACGCATGCTCGTTCCGGGCTTCCGCGTCCCTTCGCCCTTGGGCTTGCCGACGCATCCGGGACAGCTCGCGAAGATCCTGCCTTCCTCGGCAGAGAAGGCGGCATGCCAGCCGAGGTGCTTCAGGTCCTGCCATGCGTGAGCGGCGCTCGTCGCCGGGATCGGAGCGCTCGGACGCATGCACGAGCCGCAGACTGCGGCGAAGCGTCCGCCAACGAGGGCGCGTAGCTCGGGCGTCGGCTCCGGATCGGCCATGCTGCAGCGTAGCGCAGGCTCATCGAGGACACGCCAGGGCGCTGCTCCGCGAGACGGACCTCAGCATCACCGAGATCGCCCTCCCTGAAACCGGAACGCGGCGAGTCATCCATCCGGGTGACGTCGGGCGCGCGCGGCGCTGCTAGAGCCTCGCGGATGACGTTCCGCTCTGGCTCTCGCACCTTCGCCGGCCTCGGTCTCATCGTGCTCGCCGCGGCGTGCTCTTCGCCTCCCGGCGCCGGCGCCCCCGAGGCCGTGGCGCAGGCCAGCGCCGCGATCACCCAGGTGCCGGGGCAGGTCCTCTGCCTCGAGGTCCTGGTCGCGGGCTCGACCACCTCCGACACGAAGCTCGCGGTGACGACGGGCGAGAGCTCCGTCGTGAGCCTGACGGGCTTGCCGGTCGGGGCCGTCACGTTCACCGCGTACGCCTATCCGACCGCGTGCACCTCCGTGACGACCGGGGTCGGCGCGACGTGGCTCAGCAACCCGGTCGCCGCGACGCTCACCGCGGGGACGGTGACGAACGTGACCCTCGAGATGCACCTGAACGGCGAGTCGAGCGTCGGCATCGATTTCCCGGGCGACGCCGGCGAGCCGGCGTACTCGCACACCATCACCGTCGACGGGAACCTGTCGGACTGGAACGCGTCCGCCGAGGCCATCGCCGCGACCGACTCCGCGACGGGCTACGTCACCTGGGACGCGACGAACGTGTACTTCGCGCTCGCGTCGGCCTCGATCACGACGACGGGCACCGGCTACGTGAACGTGTACATCGGCGGCGCCTCGGGCGGCACGAGCACGGCGGACACGAACACCGGCGGTCCGACGCAGCTGCCGGCGAACTTCGAAGCGCTCTACCACGTGTACCGGGAGGCGAGCGGGGCGACGAGCGGCGTCCGGAGCTGGAACGGCACGAGCTGGGTCGCGTCGAGCATCGCGCTGAACGCCGCCGGCGGGGCGGGGACGTTCGAGGCGTCCGTCACGCGCGCCGCGCTCGGGCTGACCGGCACGGCGCCCACGATGAAGGTGCTCGGCGGCTTCACGACCGCCGGCTCCGCGACCGCGACGAGCACTTGGCCCTCGACCGCCGGCGCCACCGTCGCGGCCAACACGGACTCCGTCTGGAGCCACG
>JBEKGQ010000024.1:0-20326 GCA_050012715.1 Polyangiaceae bacterium | reverse complement strand
CCTCTATCCGGGGCCGGGGGCCATCGACGTGCTCCGGCATCCGCCGGCGGGGCCGGTGACGCTCGTCGTCATCGACGGGACCTGGTGGCAGGCGAAGAAGGTGCTCCGCGAGAACCCCGAGCTGGCGGCGCTCCCGCGCTACGCGTTCGTCCCGCCGACGCCGAGCGAGTACCGCATCCGCCGCGAGCCGCAGCCGACGTACACGTCGACCCTCGAGGCGCTCGTCCACGTGCTCGGTGCGCTCGAGGGCGAGCCGGACCGGTTCCGCGCCCTGCTCGAGCCGTTCCGCGCGATGATTGACGCCCAGCTCGCGTACGAGGCGCGCTTTCGCGAGGCGCCGTCGCGGCACGCGCGTAAGCCGCGCCAGGCACCGGCGACGCCGCCCGTTCCCGCCGTCCTGCGCGAGCGCCCCGGCGATGTCGTGTGCGTCCACGGCGAGGCGAACGCGTGGTCCTACGGCTCGGCCGAGAGGGCACGGTGCCCCGACGAGCTCGTGCACTGGGTGGCGCGGCGAGCCTCGACGGGGGAGACGCTCGACGTGGTTCTCGCGCCGCGGAACGCCCTGTCGCCGGCGACGCCGCGGCACTGCGGCCTCCCGGCGGAGGTGCTCGCGGCGGGCCGTCCGGTGGCGGAGCTCGACGCGCGATGGCGCGCGTTCGTCCGCGATACCGACGTCGTGTGCTTCTGGGGGCACTACGCGACGAACCTCGCCGTGGAGCTAGGGTTGCCGTTGCCGCCCGAGCGCGTCGACCTGCGTCAGGCGGCGCGGGTCTACGCGCGGGGCAAGGTGGGCACGCTGGAGGACTTCGCTGCGGCGCTCGGCGCCGCCCCGCCCACGCCCGCGGGCGAGGGGCGAGCCCACGCCAGGCTCGCGCGCATCGCGGCGATTGCCGCGTCCTTCGCCGCGCGGTGACTCGGCTCACAGCTCCGGCGCGATCATCCGCGCGAGCTGCTCGAACATCCAGTAAGCCCGCGGGGAGTGCGGCCCCTTGTCGGTGCACTCCGCCAGCAGCGCCTCCGCCCACGACCGCACCTCGGCGATCTCCGGCGCGCTGTAGAGGCACACCGCGTCCTCGTAGTTGAGGAAGAAGCTCCGCATGTCCATGTTGGGCGAGCCGACGAAGGCGAACGTGTCGTCGACCACCATGCCCTTCGCGTGCACCATCCCGTGCGGGTAGAACTTGACGTGCACCCCCGACGCGGTGAGCTCCCGGAGGAGGCCCCGGCGCGCGAAGTCCGCCAGCGCGTGGTTCGACTTCGACGGGACGAGCAGCTCCGTCCGCACCCCTCGTCGCGCGGCAAGGACGAGCGCGTGCTGCACGATGTCGTCCGGCACGTAGTACGGCGTCACGAGCGCGATGCGCTCTCTCGCCACCGCGATCGCGGTCAGCACCGCGTCGTAGA
Organism: Polyangiaceae bacterium; assembly: GCA_050012715.1. Classification (GTDB taxonomy): domain Bacteria; phylum Myxococcota_A; class Polyangia; order Polyangiales; family Polyangiaceae; genus Palsa-1150. The sequence goes on along the minus strand of JBEKGQ010000024.1, from coordinate 18,922 downwards.
CCGTGTCGTGGACCATGTCCGGCCCGCTGGGGACGAGCTGCACGGTGCCTTCGCCGGCGCTCGCCGGCAACGTCGCCGCGCCGAGGGCGCCCTCGCGCGGCGAGCCCCCGCAGAACTCCCAGTCCGACTCGAAGAGCGCCGCCGCGTCCACCGCCACCGGGCCCGACACGACGCACGCGACGTCCCGCCAGCGCCCGGGGAGTGGCTTCGGGCCCATGTACTCGTCGGCGAGGTTCATTCCCCCCGCGAAGAGGTGCTTGCCGTCGAAGAGCGCGAGCTTGCGGTGGCACCGCAAGTTGTTGCGCCCTCGGAACGGCGCATGGAGGAGCGGCATGAACGTGCGAACCGACCCTCCGGCCTCGCGCAGCGCGCGCGCCGCCGCCCGTTTGCTGTTCGTGCAGCCCACGGCATCGAGGACGACGCGCACGTCCACGCCGTCCTTGGCGCGCCCCACGAGCGCCTCGACGACGCTCCGGCCCGTCGCGTCGTCGCCGAGGATGAACATCGTCAGATCGATGGTCCGCTTCGACGCCGCGATGAGCGCCATCAGGCGCGCGTACGCCTTCTCGCCGTCGCGCAGGAGCTCGAAGCAGTGGCCGGCGCGGGCCGGGGGCGCCCCGATTTCGCACAGCACGCGCGCGACGGGCCCCGGCGGCGGGAGCTCGCTCGGATCGGCCGCGCGCCGCATCGTCCGCTTCGCCGTGCGCGGGAACTTGCGCGCGCCGAGGAGGAAGTAGAGCGGGATCGCCGCCAGGGGCACGAACATGAGCGCGAGCGTCCAGGCGACGAGGCTCTGGGGCGTGCGGCTCGTGCCGAAGAGGCGGAGGACCATGAGCGTCGACGCCGCGGCGGTGATGACCGCGACCATGTGCGAGAGGAGGTATTGCCCGAGCATGCGCCTCGCTCAGTCCTCGCCGCGACGGCCGGACTTGGTCTGCGAGCGGTGCTTCTTGTCGGACAGGCGCCGCTGGACGCTGCCGCGCGTGGGCTTCGTCTTTCGCCGGGGGCGAGGGCGCACGAGCGCCGCCGCCACGAGGAGCCGCACCTTCTCGCGCGCGTCGTCGAGGTTCATCCGCTGGTCGCGCGTACGCTGGCTCGTGACGAGGAGGTGCCCGTTCGCGTCGAGCGACGTGGCGCACGCGGCGCGAAGCCGCTCGCGAGCCCCCGCGTCGAGCCCCTCGATGAGGTCCAGGTCGACGCGCAGCTCCACCTTGCTCGCGACCTTGTTGACGTTCTGCCCACCCGGCCCGCCCGAGCGGACGGCGTGGAAAGTGATGGCGTCCGCGGGGACCACGACGCCGGGGCGGACGGGAATGGGCTCGGGCACGGTGGAAGAGATGTGTATAGCCGGTGGAGAAGGCGAAAAACCGCGAAGAAAGGACCCCGAGTCACACGACCGTCACAGGATCGTCGAGCGAACGGGCGTCATCTGGCCTAAACAGATGCGCATGGCCCGAGTCCTGGTGATCGAAGACGAGCCCGATCTCCGCGAGGTCCTCGACTACAACCTCTCGAAGGAGGGGCATCGAGTCACCACGGTGGCGACCGGCAACGACGGCTTGCGGCTCGCGCGCGAGCTCCAGCCCGACCTCATCCTGCTCGACCTGATGCTGCCCGACACGACGGGCACGGCGGTCTGCAAGACGCTGAAGAAGGATCAGGCGACGCGCGAGATCCGGGTCGTGATGGTGACGGCGAAGGGCGAGGAGATCGACCGCGTCGTCGGGTTCGAGCTCGGGGCGGACGACTACGTGGTCAAGCCGTTCAGCGTGCGCGAGCTCCTCCTCCGCGTCAACGCGGTGCTGCGGCGCAAGGACACGCCGTCGACGGACTTCGTCGAGTTCGGCGAGCTGCGCATCGACCCGGCGGCGCACCGCGCCTGGGTGGCGGGCGCCGAGGTCGCGCTGACGACGCTCGAGTTCCGGCTGCTGCTGACGCTCTACGAGCGCAAGAACCGCGTGCAGAGCCGCTCCGTGCTCCTCAACGACATCTGGGGCATCGAGGCGGACATCACGACGCGTACCGTGGACACCCACGTGAAGCGCCTGCGCGAGAAGATGAAGGGCGTCGGCCGCTACATCGAGACGGTGCGCGGGGTGGGCTACCGATTCACCGAGTACCCGAGCGAGGACGGCGCGACCGACGATCTGTAGGGAACGCAGGGAGGCGAGGGAAGATCTCGCGACCCGCGGCCGTATGACCGGCCCGCGATGCTCCTGGATCCCCGCCGCGCGCTTCTCTGCTTGGCTTCGCTTGCCTTCGCCGTCCTCCTCGGGTGCAGCGGCGCGACGAGCTCCATCGGGTCCGCCGGTGGCGACGCCTCCGCGTCGGCCTCGGCAGACGCGTCCCCGGGTGACGCGGCTTCGGGCAACCCTTCGTCGGGTGACGGCGGCTCGCACCCGGCCACGGACGGCAGTGGCGGTGGCACGAGCGACGGCGCGCCGGCCGGCGGGTGCGCGGCCGTCGGCGCCTCGTGCAGCGACAAGAGCGAGTGTTGTAGCGCTTACTGCTCCGCGGGCGCGTGCCAGTGCAACAGCAGCGGCTACGCGTGTACGACGGATCAGGACTGCTGCGTGGGCCTGGGCTGTCAGAACGGCGTGTGCGGCAACGACAACCCGAACGCCGTCATCCCCTGCCAGGCCTGCGGAGACGACGCCGGCACTTGTCCGGGGGGGGCGGAGTATTGCCAGGGTGCGATCGCCCTCGACCAGGAGACGTACTGCGCCCCAGACTGCTCCAAGAACCCCAACGTGTGCGCGCCGGACATGCCGTGCACGCCGCTGTACGACGACATGGGGAACGCGACTGGCAAGTCCGGATGCATCGCGTCGTCCATGAGCTGCAGCGCGCCCGACGGCGGCGCGAAGTGCGACGTCCTCTGCGCCGGCTACGGAGCGGCCTGCCCGTGCGGCGGCTACACGTGCACCCAGGACAACAACGACTTCTACTGCCTGCAGTGCACCGGCTTGCCGCCGGACCAGATCTGCACGAAGTAACCCGACACGCTCCCACAAAGGTTCTCGCTCCATCGCCCGCCCGTGGCGAATCGCCTCGACGCGGCGTACGGCTACGCCCGATGGCCTGCGGCTCGAGGCGGCCGTAGGAGGATGCGAGCCCTCGCGAGCCAGACGGGTCTGGCGCATCGATTGCTACCCGAGCCTTCGAGACCGTGCACTCCTCCGTGAATCCCCCTGCGACCGAGCCCCCGCCCCGCCCCGCGACGCGCGAGTTCCACGACGCGCCGACGATTCGAAAGAAGGTTGCCACGTGGGACGGAGACCCACCGCGGGTCCTGGTGGTCGACGACAGCCTCGCGCAGCGGGTCGTCTACGAGGAGAGCCTGTCGTCGCTCGGCTACGACGTGGTGACCGCGTCGTCCGGCGAGGAGGCGCTCCGCGTCGCCTCGGAGAAGCAGCCCGCCGTCGTCATCATGGACGTCTCGCTCGGGGCGATGGACGGCATCGAGGCGATGCGGCTCCTGAAGGGCCACACCGAGACGTGCAGCACGGCGGTGATCATCGCCACCAGCCACGGGGACGAGGCCTTCGCCGTCGCCCGCGGCGCGGGGTGCGACGCCTTTCTGTGCAAGCCCGTCAACCCCTTCACGCTCGACGAGGTCATCCGCGCCCTGCTCACGAGCGGAGCGAGGCGGCTCACGTCGGGCAAGGTGTCCGGCTTCGACTGCGCCCGGGCGCTGACGCTCGTGGGCTTCGAGATCACCGCGGCGGAGGCTCCGACGGTGACCCTCGTGCGCGACGGGGTGACCCTCTACATTCCGCTCGTCGCCCGCCTGGGCGCCGATGTCCTCGAGACGGTCCTTCGCGCCGCCGGTTTGCCCGCGGATCGCTTCGCGGAGCTGCTCGCGCGATTCGCCTGACCGCGGGACGCACCTCACCCCCGCGCGAGCGTGAGCTCCATCCCTTCGCGCGCGACCAGCGCCTTCATCGCCGGCGCGCTCTCCTTCGTCCACGCGTCCGCGACCGCGGCGATGACGTCGAGCGCGTCGTCGTCCCGTTCGGGCTCGTGGTGGTGAAGCGCGAGCGTGCGCGCCTCGGCCTCCTTGCCGAGGGCGAGCACCTCGTCGACCACCGAATGGCCCCACCCGCGCTTCGCGGGCATGTCCGACCGCAGGTACTGCGCGTCGTGCACCAGCAGCGTCGCCCCCGCCGCGAAGCGCGCGAGCTCCGGGGCCGGCGTCGTCACCTCCCCCGGTGGGTAGAGCTCGTTGTCGGTGAGGTAGCAGAGCGAGGTCCCGTCGCCCTCGTCGTCGATGCGGAAGCCGAGGCAGCTCCCGGGGTGATTGAGCTGGATGTGACGCACGCGCGCCGAGCCGATGCGCAAATCTGCCGAGGTCTCGTCGTGGTCGACGCGCGCCGGCAGATCCGCGAAGCGAACGGGGAAGTGCTCGCCGTCAAAGATGATCGGGTTGCGCGTGCGCTCGCTCGCGAACGGCGTCACCGCGTGGAGGACGAGGTGCGTGTCCTTCGAGTACAGCGGCCCGAAGAAGGGGAGCCCGATGATGTGATCCCAGTGGCCGTGCGTGATGAGGAGGTGAATCGGCCCGGTGTGGCGCTCCCGGATGAGGCGCTTGCCGAGCTCGCGAATGCCGGTGCCGGCGTCGAGCACGATGAGCGAGCCGTCGGCGAGGCGAGCCTCGACGCACACGGTGTTGCCTCCGTAGCGCACCGTGGACGCGCCCGGCGTCGGGATGGAGCCGCGGACCCCGTGAAAGGTGACGCGCATCCGTCGAGCGTAGCAGCCTCCGCTCGGGGCAGGCCGTCAACGGTAGGGCACCTCGGCGAGGGTACCTGGGCACCGCGATCCTACTTGGGCGGCGCCACGTCGAGCACGACGTCGACCGAGAGCTCCTTGCCGTCGCGGAGGACGACGGCGCGCATGCGCATGCCCGGGGTGGACTCGGTCATGACGAACTTGACGTCGTCCGTGCTGCCCACGACGTGACCCCCGAGGCGTACGAGGATGTCGCCCTTGCGGAGCCCCGCCGCGTCGGCCGGTCCGCCAGGACGGACGCCGGCGAGGAGCATCCCTTTCTGGCCGTTCGGCGGCGGCGCGTGATCGGGGACGGTCCCGAGCGATGCGCCCATTCCGCGCACGTCGCCCTCGCCCGGAGGCGCGGCGTCCTTGCGGAACTGCAGCGGCGTCGGGAGCACCGCGAGGTCGCGCGACAGGTGCTCGGCGATGCGCGCCACCTGGGCCATCCCGGTGGCGTTCAGCTTGTTCGCCGTGTCGGCCGTCTTGTGGCGATCGCCGTGCACTCCGGTGAAGAAGTGGATGGTCGGAATGGCGGCCTCGAAGAAGGGGAGCCGGTCGGCGCCGCCGAGGCCACCCGTCGCCGCGATGCAGTCCACGCCGGCCTCGTTGCAGCCACCCGAGAGCAGATCCGGCCACTCGGCGGCGGTGTCCTCGCCGAACACCTGAAGCGTGTCGTCGCGCATGCGTCCGACCATGTCGAGATCGATCATGGCCAGCATGTCCCGGGCCGCGAGCCCGCCCGGAGGGGTCCGCACGAAGGCGGCGGCTCCCGCGGCGCCCTGCTCCTCGCCCGAAAAGCCCACGAGCACGACGTCGCGGCGGAGCGCGGGCTTCTTCTCCGCGAGCGAGCGCCCGACCATGAGCAGCGCGGCGGTGCCGGAGGCGTTGTCGTCGGCACCGGGACTCGCCTCGCCGATGGAGTCGTAGTGGGCGCCGATGACGACGACCCCGGGCAGTTTCTGGTCGGGCGGCGCGGTGGACTTGTACCGCGCGACGACGTTGAAGCCCTTGCCGCCCTCCGGTGCCAGCGTGACGGCGAGGCGCGCCAGCGGGTGCGTCCCGTGGAGGACGAGCGACAGGAAGCCCGCCATCGCGCGGCTGGAGGCGATGATCGCCGGGATGGCCTCGCTCGTGTCCGGCGTCGGCTCGGGGAGCGTCCCCTCGGTCACCGCGATGAAGCCCACCGCGCCGTGCTCGCGGGCGAGCCACGCGGCGTGGCGGGGGCGGCTCCCGCTCCGCACGACGACCACCTTGCCCTTCACGTCGACGCGCGCGTAGTCGCTGTCGGCCCCGATGAACACCAGCGGCCCTTCGACGGACTTCGACGCGGACATCCCGAGCGCGCGCACTTCGGCGGGCGACACCGGGACCCCGGCGATCTCCAGCGTGGCCTGACCGGTGACCTGCGTCGTGACGTCGAACTCCTGGAAGAAGTCCGCGGTCCCCGCCGGCTCGAGCCCGAATGCATGGAAGCTGCGCTCCAGGTAGCCGCCCGCGTCCTCGAGGCCCTTCGAGCCGACGCCACGTCCCTCGCGGGCGCGGTCGGCGAGCCACGCCGAGTCGCCCATCAGGTGATCCGCCGGGCGCTCTTCGACGTGACGCCAGTTGCCCGCCCAGCGGGCGACGAAGACGTTGGAGTCGGATCTCCCGAGCGGCGTGCCCCGCTCCGAGGTGAACGCGACGAGCTTGCCGTCGGGCGAGAAGGCCGGTGCGTCGTCGGGCCCGGGCGCGGTGCTGATGCGCTCGAGGCTGGTGCCGTCGAGGTCGATCGCCCAGAGGTCGACGTCGCGCGCGGCCTCGCCGCCGAAGGTCGAGGCGAAGAGGAGGCGCGCGTGCGGCGGCGGGTACCAGCTCGGGGCCCACGACCGGGCGTCGAGGTACGTCACCTGGCGAGCGTCGGTCCCGTCGGCGTTGGCGATCCAGAGCTCGAGGGTGGTCGGGTGGATCAGGTTCGCGAGGAGCTGCTTCTTGTACTCGTCGAGCGCCTTGCCCTTGGGGTGCCACGCGTGCCAGGCGATGTGATTGCAGTCGGCGTCGAAGACGGCGCCGCCGTCGTAGCCGGGGATCGACGTGAGGCGCTCGACGTGGCTGCCGTCCGCGCCCATCCGGTAGAGATCGAGGTCGCCGTCCCTCATCGAGGTGAAGACGATCGCCCCGGTCTTGCCGCACACGCTCGGCTCGCCGTCGTAGCCGGGCGACGGCGTGAGGCGGGTGGGCGACGACCCGTCGGCCTTCGCGCGGAAGATGTCGAGCCCCGATTCGAGGGCGAGCCCCTCGGAGCGGCTGCGCGGCTTCGCGCACGGGGAGGAGGCGGCGTAGACGAGGTCGCGATCGCCCGGGAGGAAGTCCGGGGACTCCCCTTCGCCGAGGGGGAACTGCGCGGGCGGGTCGCTCAGGGTCGCGCGGGCGAGGTGTGTGCATCCGTGGTCGCTCTCGCGGGCCTGGTAGGCGACTTGATCGCCGCTCCAGGCCCAGCGGCTGGCGCCGTTCTCGCCGCCGGAGGTGAGCTGGCGGACCTCGACGAGGTGCCCCTCGTCGGAGCGGACGATCTCCGCGACCGGCGGCGGCGCGACGACGGGAGGCGGGGGATCGTCGGCGCAGGCGGCCACCAGGGCGGTGCCGGCGAGGCCGAGGCACGGGGTGAGCTTCGGGCGCACCGTCCGATGATAGGCCTATCTCTCGCCGGAAAGGGGAGTCCCCGTCGCGCGGGCCAGCGCGGCCTTCGCGATGAGCAGATCGTAGAGCCCCGTCTCGACCTGCCCGCGGGCCTGGGTCACGAGCGCCTCGGCGTCGACCACGTCGAACGACGTGGCCGCGGCCGCCTCGAACTTCTTCGTCACGATGCGGAAATTCTCCTCGGCCTGCGAGACGGCCGTACGCGCCACGCCGAGCGCCTCCCGGGCCGTCTCGGCGTTCACGAACGCCTGCCGCGCCTCGAGCCGCACCTGGTCCTCGATCTTCTTCCGCGCGATGCGCGCCTGATCGAGCTTCGCGCTGGCGGACGAGATGCCGCTCGTCGTCGTGCCCCAGTCCCACACGTCCCACGATGCGAAGAGGCCGACGAACGCGGCGTCCTCCTGTTGGAACTGTGAGCCCTCGAAGTGCGTGTAGTTCCCCACGACGTTGACCTGAGGGATGAGCTTCTTCTTGGCGGCGGCCACGCCGTGGTCGGCCTGCTCGATCGTGTGATCGAGCTCGCGCACCTCGGCCCGCTGCCCGGCCGCGCGCGTCTCCGCCGACGCCACGCTCGGCTCGTCGACCTCCCCCGGCTCGCCGGTGAACGGCTCGGCCTCGAGGGCCGAGCCCGGCGGCTCCCCCATCAGCGTCGCCAGCTGACCGCGCGCGAGGATGACGTTGCCACGCATCTGGATCTCGCGCTGCTTCGAGCTGGCGAGCGCCAGCGCCGCGCGCAGGAGATCGTTCTTCCCGATGACGCCGTTGTCGAAGAGCGACTGGGACACCCGCTGCTGGGCCTCGAGCTGGGTGACCGACGTCTTCGCCACGTCCGCGAGGCGCTCGGCTTCGAGCAGACGGTAGTAGGCCTGCGCGACCTGGAAGGTGATCTCGCGACGGGTGACCTGCCGCCGGATGGCCGCGACGTCCACGCCGAGGTCCTGCACCTTGTACTGATCGTAGATCGACCAGAGCGGCGTGAGCGGCTGGGTGATCGTTGCGCTCGCCGTCCACGTGAACGCGTTTCTCACCTGGAAAGCGAGGCCGCCGAAGTTGATGTCGAAGGGGCTGTTCCATTGCGTCACGTTGGCGTCGACGTGGAGCTTGGGGCCGTAGCCGCCCGCGACGACGGCCCGGTCGGCCTCGGCGCCGCGGACCGCCGAGTCGCTGGTCAGGGCGTCGGGGTTCTGCTGCAGCGCCGTCGCGACCGCGTCCGCGAGGCTCATCGGACGCGTGCCGATCGTGCTCGGGGCCTGCGCGGAGGCCGCGCTTGATGCCAGGGTCGCCCCCAGGAACACCGCCAGCGCAGCGAGTCGTCGCGGCGCGCTCTTGCTCGTCATGGCCATCATCCGTCCCGATCGTCCAATACCAGCCCTCGCGGGCGGCCGTCAGCGTGTGAAGACCGTGACGTCCGTCGACATGCCGGCCGACAGCTTCACGTCCGCGGGCACGTTGACCCACGTGATCGTCACCGGCACGCGCTGCACGACCTTCACGAAGTTGCCCGACGCGTTGTCCGGCGGCAGGAGCGAGAAGCGCGCGCCGGTACCCGGCGACGTGCTGTTCACCTTGCCCTCGAACGAGCGTCCCGGGTACGCGTCGACCTTGATCTCCACGCGCTGTCCAGCGCGCATCTCGCCGACCTGCGTCTCCTTGAAGTTCGCCGTCACGTACGTCTGGTTGGGGACCACCGAGACGACCGACGACCCCGCCTGCACGAGCTGCCCCTCCTCGACGGCGAGCCGCGAGAGCAGCCCGTCGGCAGGGGCCGTGATGTGGGTGTAGGAGAGCTGCAGCTTGGCCAGGGCCAGCGCCGCCTCGGCGGACTGCACGCGGGCGTGTGCCAGGTCGGCGTTGGCCCGCGCCGACGCGAGCTGGGCGTCGACCGGGGCGCTCTGCTCGACGCGGGCCGCGGACTCCGCGATGCGCGTCTGCGCCGTCCGCTTCATGTCCTTCGCGGCGGAGATCTGCGCCTGCGCCTGGGCGACCGCGGCGTGCGCCGCCTGCGAATTGGACCGCGCGGTGTCGACCTGGGCCCTCGGGATCGCCTGGTCCTTCAGCAGCGACTCGGCGCGCGCGAGGTCCACGTCGGCCTGGTCGGCCTGGGCCTGGGCGCGCGCGAGGGCCGCCTGCGCCGCGGCGACGTCGGCGTCCGCGCTGGCCACGCCGGTGGCGGAGCCCGACAGCTGCGCTCGCGCCACCGAGAGGCCGCCCTTGGAGGTCGCCTCGACGATGCCGACCTGGGCGTCGGCCGCGACCGCCTGCGCCTTGGCGGCGGCGAGCTCGGCATCGGCCTGGTTCACCCGGGCCTGGTAGTCGGCCGGGTCGATGTCGACCAGCGGCTGGCCCTTGGTGACCTGCTGGTTGCTGCTGACGTAAACCTTCAGCACCGGGCCGGCCACGCGCGTGGACACCGTGACGATGTCGGCGTCGACCTGAGCGTCGTCGGTGTTCTCCTTGCCGCGGGCGTACCAGCTGACGCCGCCGTAGATGGCCAGGGCCAACCCGACGACGGTTCCGAGGATGATGTAGGGGCGCGCCTTGTTCTTCTTGGCCGGGGCCGCCACGGCCGGCGGCGCGGAGGCTTCGTCCGGCTTTCGGTCCATGGACTGAGTGCTCGCCATCGTCGACATGAGTTACTCCATCAGCCGGTCTGTACGCGGGATTTCAACGGATGAACGGCCATTCACTCGGCGAGCAAGCTAGCACACGCCGCCCCCACGCGGACCTTCACCGGGTTCGATGCCGGCTCGGGCCGATCGGTCGCGCGGTGGCCCGGAATCTGCCGTCCCCGCGTCGGGGTGCCTGCTTCAGTCAGACGGTCGTCGGCTGGGGCATGGAGGACGGGCGGCGGCGGCTCAACGGCTCCTCCCCGAGCAGGCGCCTCCGGAGTGACTCGAGCGCCAGGTAGACGACGGGGGTCGTGTACAGGGTGAGCAGCTGCGAGGCCAGGAGCCCGCCGACGATGGTGATCCCGAGGGGACGGCGCAGCTCCGAGCCGAGCCCCGACCCGAAGGCGAGCGGCAGGGCGCCGAAGAGGGCCGCGAACGTCGTCATCAGGATCGGGCGGAAGCGCAGCGAGCACGCGCGGACGATGGCCTCTTCGGGCGCGTTGCCCTCGTTGCGCTGCGCCTCGATGGCGAAATCGATGAGGAGGATGGCGTTCTTCTTCACGATGCCGATGAGAAGGAGCAGCCCCACGATGGCGATGATCGTGAGGTCGACCTTGAAGAGGAGGAGCGCCACGAGCGCTCCGATCCCGGCCGACGGCAGCGTCGACAGGATCGTCACCGGGTGGAGGTAGCTCTCGTAGAGGATCCCCAGCACCACGTAGACGGCGAAGAGCGCCGCCGCGATGAGGATCGGCTCGTTCTGGAGCGACGACGTAAAGGCCTGCGCCGTCCCCTGGAAGTCGGCGTGGACGCTCGGCGGCAGGTGAATGCCGAGCTCCGCCTGGTTGACCGCCTCCACCGCGGGGCCGAGGGACGCGTTCGGCGCCAGGTTGAACGAGAGGGTCACGGACGGGAACTGGCCGTGGTGATTGATGGACAGCGCGGTCGTCGACTGCGACGTCGACGCGATGGCCCGCAGGGGAACCGCCTGGCCCGTGTTGCTCTTCACGTAGATGCTGCCGAGGGTGTCCGGCGTAGCGCGGTAGGCGGGGGCCGCCTCGAGCACCACGTGGTACTCGTTCAGCTGCGTGAACGTCGTCGCCGCGAACTCCTGGCCGTAGGCGTCGTAGATCGCCGCGTCGACGTCCTGCGCGGCGACGCCGAGGCGCGAGGCGGTGTCCCGGTCGATGTTCACGTCGAGCTCGAGCCCGGCGTTCTGCTGGTCGGAGTTGACGTCCTTGAGGAGCGGGATCTTCCGCAGCACCTCGAGCACCTTCGGCGCCCACTCGACGAGCTCGTCCAGGTTCGCGTCCTGGATCGTGTACTGGTATTGCGTCCGCGCCAGGCGTCCGCCGACGTTCACGTCCTGGCGCGACTGCAGGTACGTGTTGATGCCCTCGACCTTCGCCAGCTTGCCGCGCAGGCGGTTGACGATGTCGTCCGCCGACACCTTGCGCGGCGGGAGGGGCTTGAGCGTGATGAACGCGGAGCCGGTGTTGGTCGTCCCCAGCCCCCCCGAGCCGGTGAAGGCGACGAAGTGGTCCACGTCCGGATCCCCATGGATGATCTCGTTCACCTGCAGCTGCAGGCGAGTCATCTCGGCGAACGAGACGTCCTGTGCCGCCTCGGTCTGCGCCATGATGAGGCCCGTATCCTGCTGCGGAAAGAGTCCCTTGGGCACGTAGAAGAGAAGGACGAAGTTGGCCCCCACCGTGGCCGCCGTCACCAGCAGCATCGTCACCCGGTGGTGGAGCGACCAGCGGAGACCGCGCTCGTAGAACGCGAGCATCGCGTCGAATACGCGCTCGGACCCCCGGTAGAACCAGCCGTGCGCGAGCCCGGCCTCCGACCGCAGCAGGCGCGAGCACATCATCGGGGTCAGCGTCAGCGACACGAGCGCAGACATGGCCACCGCCACGCTGAGCGTCACCGCGAACTCGCGGAAGAGGCGTCCGACGATGCCTCCCATGAGCAGAATGGGCACGAAGACGGCGAGGAGCGACGCGGTGATGGAGACGATGGTGAAGCCGATCTGCTCGGCCCCCTTCAGCGCCGCCGCGAACGGCTTCATGCCGTGCTCGATGGCGTGGGTGATGTTCTCGGTCACGACGATCGCGTCGTCGACCACGAAGCCGGTCGAGATGGTGAGGGCCATCAGCGAGAGGTTGTCGATGCTGTAGCCGAGCAGCCACATCACGCCGAAGGTGCCGACGAGCGACACCGGCATCGCCACGGTGGGGACGATCGTCGCGCGACCCGAGCGGAGGAACGCGTACACCACGACGACGACGAGGAGGACGCTGAGGCCCAGGGTCTTCTCGACGTCCTCCACCGAAGCGCGGATCGTCTGCGTGCGGTCGCTGTTCACCGTGATGCTGATCGACGGGTTGATCGAGTGCTGCATCTCCGGCAGCGCCGCGAGGATGCGCTGGTTCACCTCGAGGATGTTCGCGTCGGGCTGCTTGCGGACCATGAGGAGGATCGCGCGATCCTCGTCGGCCCAGCCCGACACCCGCTCGTTCTCGACGCTCTGGTAGACGTGCGCGATGTGCCCGAGCTGCGCCGTGGCCTGGTTGTTCTGCGCGATGACCAGCGGCTGGTACCCCTCGGGCGTGAAGACCTGGTCGTTCGCGCCGATGCTCGACGACTGCATCTTGCCGACGATCGTGCCCTTCGCCTCGTCCACCGTGGTCGCCTGGATGGCGTTCCGGATGTCGGCGGAGTTCACGCCCATCCCGGCGATGGCCTCCGGGTCGTACTGGACGCGCACCGCGGGTTGCTGGCCGCCGGCGACCGTGACCTGACCGACGCCCCTCATCTGGGAGATCTTCTGCGCCAGGATGGTGTTGGCCTGGTCGTAGATATCCGACAGCTGCATGGTCGGGCTGTAGAGCGTGAGGATGAGGATGGGCGAGTCGGCCGGGTTGACCTTCCGGTAGCTCGGCTTCAGCGGGAGGTCCGGCGGGAGCTCGCCGCCGGCCGCTGCGATCGCGGCCTGGACGTCTCGGGCCGCCGCGTCGACGTTGCGATCGAGGTCGAACTGGAGCGTGATCGACGTCGACCCGAGGACGCTCGCCGACGTCATCTCGGTCAGCCCCGCGATGCGTCCGAAGCGACGTTCGAGCGGAGTCGCCACGGACGAGGCCATGGTCTCGGGCCCGGCTCCGGGAAGCGACGCGCTGACCTGGATCGTGGGAAAGTCGACGCGCGGGAGCGGCGCCACCGGGAGCTGCCAGTACGCCAGCATCCCCGCCAGGAGGATCGCCGCCGCCAGCAGCGACGTGGCCACGGGCCGGGTGATGAACGGCGCGGATATGTTCATTCCGCCGGCTCCGGGGTGGGGGCTGGCGCGGCCTTCTGCTTCTTGTTCCGGCCCAGCCAGCGGCCGAGGCGGTCCATGTAGAGGTAGACGATCGGCGTCGTGTAGAGCGTCAGCACCTGCGAGATGATGAGGCCCCCGACGATGCTGATGCCGAGCGGCTTGCGCAGCTCGGAGCCCATGCCCGTCCCGAGCGCCAGCGGCAAGCCGCCGAGGAGCGCGGCCATCGTCGTCATCATGATGGGCCGGAACCGGAGCAGGCACGCCTGGTGAATCGACTGCTCTGGCGTCATCCCGTGGTCACGCTCCGCCTCGAGCGCGAAGTCGATCATCATGATGGCGTTCTTCTTCACGATGCCGATGAGCAGCACGATGCCGATGAGCGCGATGACGCTGAAGTCCGCCTTGCAGACCGTGAGCGCGAGCAGCGCGCCCACCCCGGCAGACGGCAGCGTCGAGATGATCGTGATCGGGTGGATGTAGCTCTCGTAGAGCACGCCGAGCACGATGTAGACGGTGATGATGGCGGCGAGGAGCAGCAGCGGCTCGCTCGCGAGCGACTCGTTGAACGCCGCCGCCGCGCCGACGAACTGCGCGTGGATGCTTGGCGGGATGCCGATGCGTTTGCTCCCGTCCGCGATGGCCGTCACCGCGTCCCCCAGCGACTCGCCGTCGTTCAGGTTGAACGAGATCGTCACGGCCGGGAACTGCCCCTGATGGTTGATGGCCAGCGGCGCGGTGGTGGTCGCCTCGTGGACCATCGTGGAGAGCGGCACCGGCGCGCCGGTCGCGGTGCGGACGTAGATCTTGTCGAGCGCGCCGGCCGTGCGGGAGAACGAGGGCTTCACCTCGAGGATGACGCGGTAGAGGTTCAGCTGGGTGAAGATGATGGACACCTGCCGCTGCCCGAACGCGTCGTAGAGCGTGTCGTCCACCTGCTGCGGCGAGATCCCCAGGCGCGACGCCGTGTCGCGGTCGATGGTCAGCGAGACCTGGAGCCCCGACGTCTCCTGGTCGCTCGCCACGTCCTTCAGCACCCGCTCCTTCTTGAGCTCGTTCACGAGCTTCGGCGCCCACGTGGCGAGCTCCGAGGGGTCCGCGTCCGTCAGGGTGTACTGGTACTGCGTGCGGCTGACGCGGCTGTCGATCTGGAGGTCCTGCACCGACTGGAGGTACACCTCGATGCCGTCGACCTGATCGAGCTGCGGCTTGAGCCGCGCGATGATCTCGTCGGCGTCCGACTCGCGCACGTCGTGGGGCTTCAGGGTGATGGACAGGCGCCCGCTGTTGGTCGTCGGGTTCGTGCCGTCCGAGCCGATGAAGGACGCCACGCTCTCGACGTCCTTGTCCTTCAGGACGACGTCGGCCACCGCCTGCTGCAGCTGCATCATGCGCGGGAACGACACGTCCGGCGCGGCCTCGGACACGCCGAGCAGGGCGCCGGTGTCCTGCTGCGGGAAGAACCCTTTGGGGATGAGGAGCGCCATGACGATCGTGAGGCCGAACGTCGCGATGGTCACGAGGAGCGTCGTCAGCTTGAATCGGAGGACCACGCGCAGCCCGCGGTCGTAGAACGCGATGGCCGCCTCGAAGGCGCGCTCCGACATGCGGAAGAGCGCCCCGCGCTCGTGCTCCTTCGGCTCGGGCTTGAGCAGGTGCGCGCACATCATCGGGGTCAGCGTCAGCGACAGCACCGCCGACACGCCGATCGAGACCGCGAGCGTCACCGCGAACTCGCGGAAGAGGCGTCCGATGAGCCCCCCCATGAAGAGCAGCGGGATCAGCACCGCCACGAGCGACACGGTGAGCGAGACGATGGTGAACCCGATCTGCGCCGCTCCCTTGAGGGCCGCCTCGAACGGCCGCTCGCCCGCCTCGATGTAGCGGGCGATGTTCTCGATCATGACGATCGCGTCGTCGACCACGAAGCCGGTCGCGATGGTGAGCGCCATCAGCGACAGGTTGTTCAGGCTGTAGCCCACCGCGTACATCACGGCGAAGGTGCCGATGAGCGACAGGGGCACGGCGATGCTCGGGATGAGCGTGGCCCGCACGTTGCGCAGGAACATGAAGATGACCGCGACCACGAGGCCGACGGTGATGACGAGCGTCCGCTCGACGTCCTCGACCGAGGCGCGCACCGTCTCGGTCCGGTCCGACAGGACCCTCACGTTGATCCCCTGCGGGAGCGACGATTGGAGCTGCGGCAGGAGCGACTTCACCCGGTCGGCGACCGCGATGACGTTCGCCCCGGGCTGGCGCTGCACGTTGAGGATGATGGCGCGGTCCTTGTTGGCCCACCCCGCGAGCTGCGCGTTCTCGACGCCGTCGATCGCGTCGGCCACGTCCCGGAGCCGCACCGGCGAGCCGTTCGCGTAGGCGATGACGAGGCCCTTGAACCCCTCGGCCTTGTAGAGCTGGTCGTTGGTCTGCAGCGTGTAGTCCTGCCGCGGCCCGTCGATGTTGCCCTTCGGCTGGTTGACGTTCGCGCTCGCGAGCGCCGTGCGCACGTCCTCCAGGCTCAGGCCGGTGCCGGCGAGGGCGATGGGGTCGACCTGCACGCGCACCGCCGGCTTCTGGCCGCCGTTGATGGTGACGAGCCCCACGCCGGTGACCTGGGAGATCTTCTGCGCGAGGATCGAGTCGGCGAAGTCGTCGACCTGGTCGAGCGGCAGGGTGTCCGAGCTGATGGAGAGCGTCAGGATCGGCTGGTCGGCCGGGTTGCTCTTCGAGTACGTCGGCGGCGTCGGGAGCTGCGAGGGCAGCAGGCTCGAGGCGGCGTTGATGGCGGCCTGCACGTCCTGCTGGGCGGCGTCGATGCTGCGGTCGAGATCGAACTGCAGCGTGATCTGCGAGTAGCCGAAGCTCGACACGCTCGTCATCTGCGTGAGCGACGGCATCTGCCCGAACTGCCGCTCGAGCGGCGTCGTGACCGCCGACGCCATCGTGTCGGCGCTGCCGCCGGGCAGGGACGTGGACACGACGATGGTCGGATAGTCGACCTGGGGGAGCGCCGAGACCGGGAGCTGCGTGAACGCGGCGATGCCGACGAGCAGCAGGCCGACCATCAACAGGGTGGTCGCGACCGGCCGCCGGATGAACGGCTCGGAAACGCCGCCGCCGCTCATGGCTGGTGTCTCGACCCCGAGGACTTCGGCGCGGCCGACCCCGGGGGCGCGGCGCTCCCGGACGGTGCACCTGGCACGGGCGCCGGCTTCGTCACCACCTTCGAGCCCGGCTTCAGCTGCGCCTGCCCGTCGACCACCACCTGCTGGCCCGGCGTCAGCCCGCTCGCGATGACCGCGATATCGCCCTGGATCGCGGTGACGGTGACCGGCACGTTCAGCACCGTGTTGTCCTCCTTCACCACGTAGGCGAACGTCCCGTTCGGCCCGTGCTGCACGACCGCGGCGGGGATCACGACCGCGTTCTTACGCGTCGCGAGCTGGAGGCGCGCCTTCACGAACTGGTTCGGCCAGAGCAGGTGCTTCGGATTGTCGAACACCGCTTTGAGCTTCAGCGTCGCCGTCGCCTGGTTGATCTCGTTGTCGATGACCGTCAGCTTGCCCTCGGCCAGGTGCTTGTCGCCGTCGCGGCTGCGCGCGTCCACCTTGAGCTCGCCGGTCGCCATCGCCTCGTTGATGGGGGTGAGGTCGTCCTCCGGCAGCGTGAAGTAGACCGCGATGGGATCGAGCTGCGTCACGACGACGAGCCCGGTCGTGTCCGTCGCGTGCACGACGTTGCCCGGGTCGACGAGGCGCAGGCCCGTCACGCCGTCGATGGGGGACGTGATGCGCGCGTAGTCGAGGTTCAGCCTGGCCGCGTCGATGGCGGCCTGGTCACCGCGTTCTTGCGCGTCGAGCTGGTCGACCATCGCCTGCTGGTCGGTGTACTGCTGCGTGGCGATGAGGTTCTGCGCCGCGAGCGTCTTATAGCGGTCGGCGTTCAGCTTCGCGTTCTTCTCGTTGGCGACGTCCTGCACGAGCTTGGCCTGCGCCGTCTCGAGCTGGATGGCGAAGGGGCGCGGGTCGATCTGGATGAGCACGTCCCCCTTCTTCACCGATTGACCCTCGGTGAAGAGCACCTTGTCGATGCGGCCGTCGACCTGCGTCTTCACCGTCACGGTGTAGAACGCGGTGACGCTCCCGAGGCCCTCGAGGATGACCGGCACGTCCTTCTGGACGACCTCCGCCGTCAGCACGGGGATGGTCCGGTTCGCGGCCGCGCTCGACGCCGCCGCCGCCGCTACCACCGCCGCCTTCGCGCGCGAGTGGAACAGCCAGTAGAGCCCGCCCGCGAAGCTTACGAGGAGCACCAGCATGACGATGCGCGTGACCGGTGAGCCCGGCTGGACGTGCTGGCTCGGGGGGGCGAATTGACCGCGCTGGCTCTCGGGAGGCGGCGCGACGATGGGGTTCTCGTGCATCATGTGCGTCCCATGGCGGCGAGGAATTGTGCTCGGGCGGTGGCGAGACCGTAACGTGCGGAGACCACCTGGGCGGCGGCCGTGGTGTAGGCGACCTGGGCGTCGTTCAGCTCGATGATGTTACCGACCCCCGTGGCGTAGCGCTGCTCGGCGAGCCGGAGCTGCTCGCGGGCGCTCGTCAGCGCGTCGTCGACCGCGCCGATGGTGGCCTTCGCGGCGCGGACGGCGAGGCGCGCCGAGTCCACGTCGAGCCGCACCTGCAGCTCCTCGACCGCCTTCTGCGCGTCGACGCTCTCGATGGTGGCCTCCGCCTGGTGCACGAGGCCCTTGGTGAGCCCGCCCTGGAAGATGTTCCACGTCGCCGTCGCGCCGATGGCCCAGTTCGGGACGAGCTGCCCGAGGTTCGTCCCGTAGTCGGTCACGCTGGCGTTGGCGCCGATCGAGGGCCCGTAGGTGCCCTTCGCCGACGAGAGCGTGGCCTCGCCCGACTCGCGCTGCCTCACGAGGGTCTGGATCTCCGGCCGGGCCGCGACCGCCTTGGCCATCAGGGGCTCCAGCGGCTGGTCCTCGTCCGCGATCGGGCCCACGTCCTCGTCGCTCACGTCGTAGTCCGTCCCCCCCGCCATTCCCGCCGCCTGGTTCAGCTGCGCCTTCGACGTCTCGTAGTTGTTCTGGGCGGTGATGAGCTGCACGACCGCGTTGGCCACCGCCGCCTTCTGCTGCGCCAGGGCGATCTGCGGCTGCGTCCCGACGGTGACCATGCCCTGCACCTGGACGAGGTGCTTGTTCTGGTCGTCGAGCGTCTCCTTCGCGACGTCGACGAGCTCCTTGTTCGCGCGCGCGGCGAAGTAGGCCTTGCGCACGTTGAGGACGACGCCGAGCTTCGCCGTCACCTCGGCCACGCGCTGCGAGTCGGCGGTCAGCCTCCCCGCCTCGTACTTCTGCGACGTCTGCCCGAAGTCGTAGATGAGCTGCGTCGCGGCCACGCCGAACTGGAAGTAGTCGTACGAGGTCGCGAAGAGCGAGCCCCCGGGCGTCCCCGTCACCGTCGTCACCCCCGGCCGGGGCGCGAAGTTCCCGGTCTCGCGCGTGTAGGCCGCCGAGGCGACCACCTGCGGA